>JAPOPA010000001.1 GCA_026713145.1 Chloroflexota bacterium | reverse complement strand
TATTGTCGTGGATCGAGCACGGCACCGCGATAACGAGGAATCGCGAGTCTTCCCCATTGAGAATCGCCTGGATCGCCCGTCGTCCTTCAACGACCGTCCGCTTCGCGTCGGCGGAAGTCGGCAGGTCCTCGATGAGGTCCGCCGGAGGTATCAGCTTCTCCGTCTTCAATACGTTCACGTCCCTTGTCTTCGCGTTTACCATTCGAGTTCTCCTTCACGCATGAAAAGACCCCAACCGCTGCCGGTTGAGGTCTCGGTGTTCTCGCTTGGGATGCTTGCCGATCTACGTCCCGCGCACCTGTCCTCCTCCGGCAGCCGTTGGGCCGGTAAAGTAGTAATAGTAGTACGCGTAACGGTTGGAAACTTGCATCTCGCAATCTACTGTAAGGGTGTGGGAGAGGCTGTGTCAAGGTTGCATTCGGTCATTTCGGTGCGTCATACTGCCACGAGTGTTGGGTTCTGGGTGCTTGGTGCTCGGTACTAGAGGAATGACGGTTTGCGGATGGGTAGTGGAGGGCGATTCGCGAATTGCCCCTACCCTAATTCACGAGGTAGTGACGAAGGCTGTGATGGACCACCTCCTGTTGACGGATGAAGAGCAGCTACTCCGTACAACGGTGCGGAATTTTGCGGACGACGTGCTCGCGCCGAGGGCGTCGGCATACGATGAGAGCGGCGAATTTCCTGCTGACAACGTGGAGTGATTGGCGGAGCTTGGGCTTTCCGGGCTTGGAATTGATGAAGCGTATGGAGGGAGCGGAGGGACGGCACGGCAAGGGGCGATTGTCGCAGAGGAACTTGCCCGTGGATGCACGGGGACGAGTACGATTTACGTTGCCCACCAGTCGCTCGCGGCCCAGTTCATCAACATGCATGGAACGGAGGAGCACAAGCAAAGATACCTTCCGGGTATGACGGCGGGACAGACAATTGGGGCGTTCGCACTCACGGAACCCGGTGCGGGCAGCGACGCAGCCGGCATCCGCACGACGGCCAAGCGGGACGGCGACGACTACGTTCTGAACGGTTCGAAGGTGTTCATCACGAACGCGACGGAGGCCGGTGTGCTCATCGTGCTGGCGTCGCTAGACCGTAACCTCGGGTCGCGGGGTTTCGTGGCGCTGATCGTCGATGGTGAAACGCCCGGCATGACTATCAATGCCATGCACGGGAAGATGGGGATAAGAGCATCGTCGACGTGCGAGGTGTTCTTCGATGACTGCCGGGTACCCGTAACCAACCGGATGGGCGAGGAGTACGAAGGATTCAGGTCGACAATGGAGGTACTGAACGCCAGCAGGGTCGGAATAGCGGCGCAGGCGGTGGGTGTGGCGCAGGCCGCCTATGAGGAGGCGGTAAAATACGCGAAACAGCGCGAGGCGTTCGGGAAGACCATCTCGGAGATGCAGGGCATCCAGTGGATGATCGCCGACATGGCGACGGAGGTCGAGGCCGCGCGCCTGCTCGTGATGCAGGCGGCGACGCTCCTAGACGCAGGGAAGCCATTCGTCAAGGAGGCGTCGATGGCGAAGCTATTCGCATCGCGCGTGGCGGTCGAGACTGCGGACAGGGCCCTGCAGATACACGGCGGAGTCGGGTATTTTTCCCCGTCGACGGTGGAGCGACTGTATCGCGACGCGAAGATAACCGAGATCTACGAGGGCACGTCGGAGATACAGCGGATGATAATCTCGCGGAATGTGCTCTCGGAGTGACAAGTCCATTTTGTGCAATGCCGTCGCACTCTCGCCGGTTGGTTTCTCTGGATTCAGGCCTTCGCCGGAATGACAGATGGGGTGCTCGGCCACGGCAACTGCGATGTAGTCAGAACAAATCGGCATAGGAAGAAAATACAACGATAGGAGACGATTTTGAAGAAGAACAACGTCCTGCGCGATCTCATCAATGAGGGTAAACCGACCATTGGGACTCACGTGCATACCGTGTGGCCGGGAATAGCCGAGGTGATCGGGTATTCCGGCACGATAGACTACGTGGAGTTCACGAGCCAGTACGCCCCGTACGACCTGTTTTCGTTGGACAACTTTGCGAGAGCTATCGAACTGTTCGACCACATGACATCGATGATAAAGGTCGACCAGGAGCCGCGTACTTACCTTGCAGAGAAGGCGACGGGATCGGGCATCCAGAACCTGCTGTTCGCCGACATCCGCACGGTCGACGACGCGTGGGAGTCGGTCCGAGCCGTCCGGCCCGAGACACCGACTGCCGGGGGCATCGCGGGAGCGACGAGCACGAGGGACATGGGCTACGTGTTTCCGGGAGTGTCACTCGCGGACTGGGTGAAGGTGGCAGAAGAGGCCGTCGTCGCGATCATGGTCGAGAAGCGCGAGGCGGTGGAAGACCTGGAGGCCATCCTCGACGTGCCGGGCATCGACATGGTGCAGTTCGGCCCGGGAGACTACTCGATGAGCATCGGACGTGCGGGGGACTACACGCACCCGGAGATCTTGGAGGCCCAGAAGTACACGATCGAGACGTGCATCGCCAAGGGCATTCGACCTCGCATCGAGATCGGCGACTGGGAAGAAGCTAAGCCGTACATGGACATGGGCGTTATCGACTTCTGCATAGGCACGGACGTGAACGTCATATACCAGTACATGCAGGAGCAGGGCGGGGGTCTGGCGAAGGCGCTGGGACGGTAGGATCGCACGGCCAGCCGCAACGTTCGTGTATCATGTTCGCGCAACATCTCACGTTCGGAGGCGGTCTCATGGGATGGCAGGACAATCAGGCCGACATCAAGAGCCACTGGGACGAGAACGGCTGGGTGGCCGTGCGCGGGTTCATGGACGCCGATGAGGTGGCCGGTCTGCGCAAGGAGATCAGCAGATACATCGAGGAGGTCGCGCCCACGGTCCCCAATCACGAGGTGATGTACGACGTGAAGGGGCAGCCGGAGACACTGAAGCGTCTCGGCCACATGTCGAAGTACGACGATTACTTCAGCGACCTGATCAATACGGGCAAGTTCACCGCGCTTGCGGAATTGCTGCTTGGCGGGGATGTCGTTGCGCAGTACTGCCAGCTGTTCAACAAGCCCGCGCGCGTCGGGGTGGAGACACCCGCGCACCAGGATGCATTCTACATCCCGTTGACGCCCAATGAGGCACTGACGATGTGGCTGGCCCTCGACACGGTGGACGATGAAAACGGCTGCCTGCGCTATGTTTCGGGTACTCATCAACGTCCGGTTCGGCCGCATGGGCCGTCCGGGATCTTCGGTTTCTCGCTAGGGGTTACTGACTACGGCGACGCCGACTTCGCCGGGGAAGTGCCGATACCGGCGGAACCGGGGGACGTGGTCATCCACCACTGGCAGATGCTTCACAGGGCCGGACCGAATACGAGCGACCGCGACCGGTGGGGTCTCGGCACCATCTTCCACTCGTCACGGGCGAGACCGGACGAAGAGCTCCAAGAGGCGCGGGCGCGCGACCTCGAAAGGCAACGCAAAGAGTGGGCCGCGAAGGGCCAGTCGGGTCGATAGCAGGCTGAGCTAAGAGTCCTATGCCGCTGTATTATCCGGTCTTTCTCGATCTGCGCGAACGGCGAGTCGTCGTTATCGGCGGCGGCGCGATGGGAGAAGAGAAGGTCACGAGGCTTCTGCCCTACGAGGCGAAAGTGGTCGTGGTGGCTCCCGACGTGACGGATGAGGTGTCGGAGCTCGCTGATGACGGGAAGATCGAGTGGGTGCGAAGGCCATACCAGAGCGGCGACCTCGACGGTGCGTTCGTCGCCATCGTGGCTGACACGAGCGACGACGCGGTTAACCAAGCCGTGTCCGAGGAGGCCCGTGAGCGGAATGTGCCCCTGAATGTCGCGGACGTGACCCATCTCTGCACGTGGATTACTCCTTCAGTTGCGCGGCGGGGAGACGTGATAGTCGCTACCTCGACAGGCGGCGCGAGTCCGGCACTGGCTAGAAGGTTCCGCGAGATACTGAACGGCGAGTGCAGGCTGAAGTCGAGGCATGAACTCATGGACTTCGCCGATCTGGCTCCCCTACTTTCTGAGGCCCGTCTGCAGCTTCTCGACAAGGGGATACGCCTGAACCTCGACCACTGGCAGGCCTGCCTGACGGACGAGTTGATAGACCTCGTGCAGTCGGGAGACATCGAGCGGGCGAGAAGGGTCTTGATGGACTCTTTGCTCATGGGGACGACGTGCGACTGCACCGACGGCGTATGCGAGATGTATGAAGAGTTGGCGGCGCCGGCCTCTGCCGCACATTAACGAATTCGACCCGGAGGTCCGGGCTTGAAACCCTCACGAACAGTCCGCGTCGGCTCACGATCGAGTCCGCTCGCGCTGGCACAGACCGAAGAGGTGCTGTCACTACTCAGAGCGCGATGCCCGGACGCGCAGTTCGAGGTTGTGCACCTGTCCACGAGCGGTGATCGAAAGGCCGATGCCGTCCTGACCTCGCTGGGACGCGGGGCTTTCGTCAAGGACATTGAACTCGCCCTGCTGGACGGCAGGATCGACTTCGCCGTCCACAGCGCGAAGGACGTCGGGCCTGAAATTGCCGCGGGGCTGCAGATTTTGCCGGTTGGAGAGCGCCAAGACGCGCGGGACGTTTTGGTATCGAAGTCGGGACTGCCACTCATGAGTCTACCCGCGGGGACACGTCTCGGTACCGGCAGTCCGCGGCGGAAGGCGCAGATTATTGCCATGCGGCCCGATGTCGAGGTAGTGCCGATACGGGGGAACGTGGGAACGCGATTGGAAAAGGCGCGTGGCCCCGAATACGATGGCGTGGTGGTCGCGGCGGCAGGACTCGCGCGGCTTGGAAGGCTGTCTGAGGCGACGGAGTTCCTGAGTGTTGAACGTGTCACGCCGGACGTTGGTCAGGGAACGCTTGTTGCAGAGTTTCGGCAGGATGACGGCGAGATGGAAGACATGCTTTCGTCTATAGTTCTGGGCGAGACTTCGTGTGCGTTCAGAGCTGAGCGGGCGTTCCTCGACACTATCGGCGGAGGGTGCACCTCGCCGGTTGCGGCGTATGGCGAAATCGACGGTCAGCGGATGCGTGTGTTCTCCATGGCGGCGACACCGGACGGCGGAAGAATCGTAAGGTCGCTGGTCGAAGGAGACACGAACGAGGCGGCGGATGTCGGGCGAAAGGCCGCGAGTGCGCTATTGGAAGCGGGGGCATCAGAGATAGTCCGAGAAGCGGACTGAACCTTCAGTGATACGGTAGTCCAGTTATGACCACACAAGACAGGACCGGCAGTTCCTACCACCCCGTTGGGTGGGTCGTCCTCGTGGGCGCCGGGCCAGGCGACCCGGAACTGTTGACGCTCAAAGGACGGCGCTATCTGGAAACGGCCGATGTGGTCGTCTATGACCGCCTCGTGGATCGGCGACTGCTGGGACACGCACCGAAAGACGCCGAGCTGGTCAACGTGGGCAAGAGGCCGGGCGGTCCGCCCGACTGGCAGGCGGAGATCAACACCCTGCTCATTGATCGGGCGCGGGATGGGAAGCGGGTGATCCGGCTGAAGGGCGGCGACCCGTTCATCTTCGGACGTGGCGGCGAAGAGGTCGCGGCGCTTGCGGAGGCTGGCATACCGTTCGAGGTGGTGCCGGGCATCACGTCCGCGATTGCGGCTCCCACCTACGCCGGCATACCGCTGACGCACAGGGGGGTGTCGTCTTCGGCTACGATCGTTACCGGAAGCAAATCGCCGGAAAGTTCGCTGTCGGCGGTGGACTGGGACCTGCTTGCAAAGTCGGAGGGTACCCTGAGCCTGCTGATGGGCTGGGAGAACCTGCCGGCGATTGTGAATGCACTCATCGAACGGGGGAGAGGCGAGGACACACCGGTTGCCGTCGTTCAGTGGGGGACTTGGTCGAACCAGAAGACGGTCGTCGGCCCACTCAAGTCCATCGCCGGACGAGCACGGGAGGCCGGACTGAGCAATCCGGTCGTCGTCGTTGTGGGCGAGGTCGTCAAGCTGCGAGAGGTTTCGCGCTGGTTCGACAACCGGCCACTCTTCGGCAAGAGGGTGCTGGTGACACGATCTCGAACGCAGTCGGCCGATCTGGTCGACCGATTGGAGATGGTGGGAGCCGAAGCGGTGGAGGTGCCAACCATTGAGATTGATCCGGTTGAGGACACTTTCAAAGTCGATTCGATACTGGCTGATATCGACGGCTTCGAGTGGGTGATATTCACGAGTACCAATTCTGTCGAGCAACTCTTTGCACGCGTCGACGCGCTGGGACGGGATGCACGGCTGTTCCATGCCTCAAGAGTTGGGGCGATTGGGACTGCGACGGCGGCAGCGCTGCGTGAGCGGGGCATAGTCGCCGATCTTGTCTCTCGCGAGTCGGTTTCCCAGTCGCTGGTCGACGATCTTGCAGAACAGGGAGTGGCAGGACAGAATATTCTTTTGCCGGGGGCGGAGGTCCGGCCCGACCGGCTGAGGCGAGGTCTCGAAGGGTTGGGGGCGGTTGTCCGGGAGGCGACTCTGTACAGGACCGTCATGCCGTCGGGTGCGGGTGACCATCTTTTCGAAGCACTTAAGGTGGGAGTAGACGTCGTGACGTTTACGAGCTCGTCTACGGTCACCAACTTGATGAGTCTCATGGATGGCGACGCGACCCGGCTCGGGGGTGCGAGAGTCTCCTGCATCGGGCCCGTGACGGCGGAGACCGCCAAAAGAGCAGGTCTGAACGTCGACATCGTTGCCGAAGACTCGACGGCGGGTGGACTCGTGAACGCGATAGTTGCACACTATAAGCCAGATAGGTCAGACCCATGAGCAGCTTTCCGGAAAACCGAATGCGGCGCTTGAGGGCGACGCCTGCGCTCCGTCGACTCGTGCAGGAGACGTGGCTTTCCGTCTCCGATCTGATCTATCCAATGTTCGTTGCTGAAGACATCAACAGGCCCCGTGAGATCGAGCCGATGCCGGGGATCTTCCAGCACACCCTCGACAGCCTCGTATCAGAGGTAGAATCCGTTGCGGAACTGGGAATTCCGGCTGTGCTGTTGTTTGGGATCCCATCGCACAAGGACGAAGTGGGGTCACAGGGTTATGCTTCAGACGGCATCGTGCAAGAGGCGATCCGTGCCATCAAGCAGGCCCAGCAGGAACTCGCGGTGATCGGGGATGTCTGCATGTGCGAGTACACGTCGCACGGGCACTGCGGCATCCTGCTGGAAGACGGCATCGTGGACAACGACCGGACGCTTGAGCTGCTCGCCGAGACGGCGGTCTCGCAGGCCGACGCCGGGGCGGACATCGTCGCGCCGTCGGCCATGATGGACGGGCAGGTCGGGGCCATCCGTGACGCGCTCGACGACAACGACTATGACAATGTGCCGATCATGGCTTACTCGGCCAAGTACGCCTCGTCGTTCTACGGGCCTTTCAGAGAGGCGGCTGAGTCAGCGCCGCAGATGGGTGACCGCAGGGGCTACCAGATGGATCCGGCGAACGTGAACGAGGCTATGCGGGAGATCGAGGGGGACATATTCGAGGGGGCGGACATAGTGATGGTGAAGCCCGCGCTGGCGTATCTGGATGTCATCTCGAAGGCGAAGCAGCGGTTCGACACGCCGCTTGCCGCCTACAACGTTAGCGGTGAGTACTCCATGGTGAAAGCAGCATCAGCCAACGGCTGGATCGACGAGCGGCGAATCGTCATGGAGACCCTGACGGGGATAAAGCGGGCGGGGGCGGACTTGATACTCAGCTACCACGCCAAGGACGTGGCGGAGTGGCTGGCCGAGGAGCGCTAGCCCTCCGACCGAAGTCCGACGACCTTCGTGGTAGGGTGTGACCTGTAGGCAGGGGCGCTGACGAGCCGCAACCTGTGCAAGGGCCAGAACCGAAACAGGACTGTGCCAACGATGTCGTCCAGTCTTGAAGGGCCAAGTTGCCGGCTGTCCGTGCTGTGGGCGCGGTTGTCGCCCAGCAGGAAGAACTCTTCGTTCTCAAGATTCCAAGTGTGGTCGTCGAGTCCGATGACGGCGGGCAGGCCGCCCAGATAGTCCTCGGCGAGGGGAAGGTCGTTCAACAGGAGTACGCCTTCCGACAGTCGGATTTCCTCGCGGGGAAAGCCGATCAGGCGCTTCAAATTTCGGCGGTCGCCGTCGGAACCGTCACGAACCACGACCACGTCGCCCCTTGCAAAGCTAAAGGACCGGCCTTTGACAGGGCTCACGAGCAACCGGTCGCCTTCAGAGAAGGTCGGGGTCATGCTGTGGCCGCGGACGACGTACAGCTCGACGTCCCACATAGGTCGAGTCTCCCTGAATGTTCAATAGGGATCCCTGGGCGTGCTTGGACCCTTGAGGATAAACAGCGGGGTGGGAGTTTGAGTGGTCGGGGTGACTGGACTTGAACCAGCGACCTCGTCGTCCCGAACGACGCGCGCTACCAACTGCGCCACACCCCGACTGTGAGGATTGTAGCGATGATGGCCCACTCTTACAAGGTTATGGGGTCTCACAATTCAAGAAAGCGATAACATTGGACGCCTATGTATTGACCGCTTCCCCTTGCGGGAGTAGTCTTAGCCGGTACGTTTATCTCGTTGGGACTCATGAGCATACGATCGGAATCTGAACCTCAGCCGGCCGTTGAACTTTCCCCCGTTCCCGCCCAGCGAGGCCTTATTCAACGCGTCGCCGACCGGTTCCCGGCAGTCGAATCGTATGCTTACTCCGACTTTCGCTGGCTTTGGCTGGGCGCTCTAACCTCGTACCTCGGCATGAACATGCAGTGGATCACGAGAAGCTGGCTGGTGATAGAGCTGGCCGACGCCTCTCCCCTGGCGCTCGCATCGGTAATCGTGACGTTCGCGCTGCCCATGACCGTCATCTCGCCCATCGGGGGAGTGCTGGCAGACCGCTTCTCGCGCAGAAAGATGATGCTCTACACGCAGGCGGGCAACGCCGTCCTGACGCTTGCCGTCGGAGTATTGGACTTCGCCGGTGTGATCGAGCTATGGCACGTCATCGTTTCCGGGCTGATCAACGGCTCGCTGATGGCGTTCAACATGCCCAGCCGCCAGGCGATGGTGTCGGACATCATTCCGCAGAGCAAGCTGATGAATGGCATGTCGCTCATGAGCTCGGCCATGAACGTCACGCGCATCATCGGACCCGCCATCGCGGGTGTGCTGATTATCTTCGTGGGTACCGAGGGCGTCTTCTTCCTCATATCGGCCGTCTACCTGACCGCATTCCTGGCGATCCTCCCCATCAAGGTTGGAAATGAGGGTAAGGAGCGCTCCGGCAAGAGCATGTACGGCGACATCATCGCCGGGCTGGCATATGCCAGAAGCGCTTCGCCCCTGTTCGGGCTGATAATCATGTCTTTCATTCCCATACTATTCGGCATGTCGCTGTACGCGCTCATGCCCGCATGGGCTTGGGAGTCATTGCAAGTCGGTTCCGACAACCTCGGCGGCCTCTACGCCGTCATGGGTGTCGGCGCGCTGATGGGGTCCTTGGGGCTTGCCAGCATGCCCCGATTCAAAAGGCGTGGGATGCTGCTGTTGGGAAGCTGCGTCATTTGGGGGATCCTGCTCGCGACGGTCGCGAAGATGGGTTCCTACGCGGTGGTCATGCCTCTGCTGCTCGTCATGGGCCTCGTGAGCTCCATGTTCATGTCGCTCATCATGACGCTCGTGCAGACGTATACGAGTGCCGAAATGCGCGGCAGGATGATGAGTATCGTGATGATGACATTCGGGGCAATGCCGTTGAGCGCCCTGCCGCTGGGAGCGCTTGCCGAGCAAATCGGCAGCGGGAACGCGCTGTTTGCAAGCGGGATCATGCTTGCGGTGTTTACGGTGGTGTTCGCGATAGTGTACCCGTCGTTCCTGAAGATCAAGTAGGCGGCCGGGTTTACCAGTTAAGTCCGCTCGTGGTGAGCTTGTCGAACCATGAGGACCATTCAACCCTTCGGCAG
Organism: Chloroflexota bacterium; assembly: GCA_026713145.1. Lineage (GTDB taxonomy): Bacteria > Chloroflexota > Dehalococcoidia > Lucifugimonadales > VXLM01 > VXLM01. The sequence goes on along the minus strand of JAPOPA010000001.1, from coordinate 19,811 downwards.
GCTCAGGGAACCCTAGACTAACGCCCTACCCCATGGTGTCGGGGCGTTGCGGACTGCGGATCGGCTCGCGCCAGGGGTAGATGCCGCCCTCGTAGGACTCTGTCCCCAGCTTGAAGTGCTTGGCCTGGTCGAGCGTCTCCACGAAGGGCATGTTGGGGTCGAACCATGTCTCGGATGACATTGGACGTGGCCCCGCCTTGGAGACGGCGCCGAAGGTCGGGCTTCCGATGATCTCCTCCAGCAGCCACGCACAGTCGATGAGCTTGTTGACGTCTACACCCGTCTCGATGCCCATGCCCTCCAGCATGTGGAAGAGGTCCTCCGTGGCCATCATGCCGGTCGCCCGTCCGGTGCCGCAGTAGGGGCAGCCGCCTATCCCTCCGACGGTGCCGTCGAGGACGAGGGTATCGTCGGAGGTGAGAGCCCGCATGGCGGCATAGGCGGACGGGAGGGCCATGCCCCGCGCGTTGTGCAGGTGGAGGTAGAATCGACGGATCTGCGGCCACCTCTCCTTGACGGCGACTAACTGCTCCTCGACGCGATGGGGAAGACACCACGCCATCGGGTCGAGGAAGCCCACGCTCGTAACGGGGATGCCCGCATCGTCCCAAGCACGGTGGGCGCGTTCGAGGATTTCCATGCGCTGATCGAGCGAGAACTCACCGACGAAATTCGATCCCCAAGCCGCCGCGACTCGAATCTCGGCCCCGGTCACGCCGTGCCGTTGAGCGTCCTCGACAATGGCAGGCCAGCTTGCGAACTCCTCCTCCTGCGAGCGGTTGAAGTTGCGGCGCGTGAATACGTCGCAAAGGTGGGCGTTCAGGAAGGGCCGGTCGTCCTCGATGGTCAAGGGAGGCACAAAACCCCGGGCTCGCTCGAAGGACTTCTGGTTCACGAGGAGGGCGGTATAAATGACGTTCGGGTTCGGCGTGAACCGCTCCAGGACCTCTTCGATCCTGGCCATCTGAGGCGTGTATCGAGGGCTGACGAACGAGCCGACGACGATCCGAGGTAGTCCGGTCTCGCCGAGCGCGTCGAGGAGGCGGACCTTGTCATCGACGGAGATGTCGGCGGACTCGATCTGCATCCCCTCGCGCATCGTCTCGTCGCGGTACTCGATTGTGGGCCATTGGTGAAGCATGGGGTGTTCCAGCTTGCGCACGTTGCTATGTTCTGTGGCACAGTATAAGGCAACACAAGAAGCAGTGAGTAAACTCGTTCTGCTTCCTGTTCTTGGAGTGTCATAGGCCAATTCGCAGGCTGCCAATCAGCGACAGCAACCACAGTGCGATAACGACGAAAAGCCCCGAACAACGACACTGGGGCGAGGATAAGGAGAGTCGTGGACAGCAATACAACCATCGCCGAACATGGGCAATTCTGGCTCAGTGAGAATGAGGACAAGAAACTGAGGGGAACCCTCTACATCAACGAAGTAAACGAGGCGACCTTAGAGACTCTTGGTTCCCTAATAGAGCCAAACGAAGGAGGCTCTCACACCATACTCGGACAAGTTGGGTCTAAACAAGACTGGGTAACTCTTATTGATTGTTTTCCGACCAAAACCGAAACTCTGTTGGGAGGCGCCCAGACAGACTGGTCGCATCAGACCTGCGTAGTGAACTTAGTACTTATAGGTATATGCTTCGAGAGAGGGGAAGAGATTGCCTTTGAACGAGCATCCATCACCATATCCACACTACCGAAATGGGCAGTCCCAAAGCTAGTGAGGCGAGAATTCGGCAATGGCAAGGCGAGACCCAATCGAGGGAATATTCTCATAGAGGATAGAGCTGACGAAACTGCGACGGTGAATCTGCGGAGAGAAAAGATAAAGATCTCCATAGTGTTCCGACCGAAGGAGAAGTGGGAACACCGCGGAGCAATTACGCGATACCAAGTTGAAGACAATTGTTATCTGACGATTGAAAGGTCGGACGGTAGTAAGATGACCCTGGAGAGCATCAGTTCGATTGTGAGAGCAATGCAGGATCTCCTTAGCATCTGCTGCAATGAAACTTCTATAGTTGCCAGCTTCAGTGTTTACCACGAGCAAGGTGAGCGGAATCCGGTGAAGGTTTACGTCAGAATGTGGGGGAACGACGTTGAAAGAAAGCAGGGCCGCCCATACGCGGCACTGAGCTTAAATGACTTAGGAGGAATGGAAGGAGTGGCTCGGTGGATTGAAGTAAGAGAGAGATATGGAGCGGCCGCCGCGCTCCTGACATCAAATTGGTACAACGAAAAGGCATACAACGAGGACAAGTTCTCTAGGATGTACACTGCAGTTGAGGGCATGGTAGCTAGGAAGCAACAATGCGACACAGCCCAGATGAAGGTCTCCAAACTAGCAGCGTTTGTAGAGGAAGCCATACCAGGGTTCTCAAGCATCGTGGATCAAAATCCAAGGGAATGGGCGAAGGAAGCCAAAGGAATTAGGGACAAGCAGGTAAGCCATCTAGACCCAATCAATACCGTAGTACTTGACGGACGGAAGTTACGCTTGATGACCAACATCCTTTACATTGCCGGTGCATCGTTCTTGCTCAGGGAAATTGGTGTCTCAGAGAACCAGGTCGAAGGATACATCGAAGACTGTTCCAAATCCGTGCAACTGAGTTAGCACAATAGGCTCAGCATACTTTAGAAGCCTCGGGGCCTCTTTACATATCGTCCTTTGAAAGAGGGTTAGGTTGAAGTGACCCTGCCCTACCCCACCCACCCCGGCTCCCCGCGGCGCCGAAGCGACTGACCGCTCCGATAGGTGGCGACTCGCCCGAGCCATTCAGCCGGTCCGAACAGGAAGTGGCTAAGCCACGTCTGCGACCACCAGAGCTGCAGGGCCAAAGCTGTGAGCACGAACACCAGCTTGGCGCCTCCGAATTGCCGGACGGTATGTGAAACGCTCCCCGCTGTGTTTGACGCCCCTTTGGTATAATTGTTGGTTACCAGCGACAATCGAGGAGTCTTGTCCTGAACATTACGCTGAGGCTGTTTGCCGGCTACCGTGAGCGAGTGGGACAGAGCACGCTCAAACTCACGATGCCCGAGGGGGCAACCGCCGGTTCAGTGGCCCGATGGGTCGTCGACCGGTACCCAGGCATCGTGGGAGGCGCTTCGGCGCTGGTGGTCGCCGTCAATGAGGAGTACCAGGACCACAGCTTCGAGCTTGCGGACGGCGACGAGGTCGCGCTCATCCCGCCTGTCAGCGGAGGCGCCCATGATTGAGATCACGTACGACGCTCTCGATCCTGAGGCCATCACCGACCGGGTGCGGTCAAGCACGGCCGGGGCGGTTATCACGTTCCTCGGCACGACGCGGGACTCGACCGCCGACAGGGACGTCCTCTATCTCGAATACGAGGCGTACGAACCGATGGCCGAGAAGAAGCTGGCCGAGGTGGCGCAGGAGATGATGGACAAGTGGCCGCTCACGGGCGTGGCGATATCACACCGCCTGGGACGGCTGGAGATATCGGACATCAGCCTCGTCGTGGCCGTCGCGTCACAGCACCGAGGGTACGCCTTCGAGGCCGCTCAATACAGCGTCGACCGTCTCAAGCAGATGGTGCCGATATGGAAGAAGGAATTCTTCAAAGGCGGCGAGGTGTGGGTGGAAAGCCCGGAGGACGTGGCACTACGGGAGGGGGCGAGGGTTTAGGACGGAATGTTCAGATAGGAAGGAGTTTCACACTATGCCAACGATAATAAGAGCAATTCACTGCGACCGCGCACTCTGCAAAAGCTGCCGTACTTATGAGTGGAATAAGGCAATCAATGAAGCCGGCCTCGGAATGATGTTCGAGGGTAGTGAGCCAGATCCGGACTTTGCCAAGTGGGACGAGATCGACGTCGCAATGGGGATCAGGACTCGCGAGGCCGTGCAAGAGATCTCCCGTTGGAATATGGACTACTGCTTTGCTTACCCTAGACTGATTGTTGAGTTAATCACCGACGCGGAGAGGGAGGTCGCTGAACGGTCAGGAGCGGTAATGACGAGTGAAGGCGACGGTCTCTATTCCTTTGAGTGGAAGATCCCCGAATGCGGCTTGTTAGAGGGTGAGTACAAATTCAACATTACTGTAGTTCCTTGGGAAACGCTAAAAAATGACGCGGTCAAGTATGCCGGGAATGACTCTTCTGAACAGTGCGATGACCTGTTGCGCAAAATGAAGAACACGGCGAGGCATCGATACAGCGATTATGATGACTTTCGCACTTCGCGTGAGTCGCTTGGCCAGCCCCTCACGGATGACGGGGTGAAGGCCATTAGAAGCGCAATCGACGAGGAGATAGAACGTATCTATCCAAGACTCAAGTTGCGTAATTGAGAAACGTCCTTAGAGTAACGGTTGACCCATGACCACTCCTCTGGATACCGGCCTTCGCCGGTATGACAGTTATTCGAGGGTGTCCCTTCGCAGGTATGACGGTGGCTATATGCACTTCTAGCATTCTCACGAGGTTTGAACACTTACTGTGGTTCGTTCTCATTGCCCCGAATACGAGTCTCTGCTATATTGAAGGTTCACTGACGGAGGGATCGCATAGTGGCCTAGTGCGGGCGCCTGCTAAGCGCTTAGGGGGAGAAATCCCTCTCGTGGGTTCGAATCCCACTCCCTCCGCCATTCACTAAGGCCCCCACAAAGCGGACATGGAAGACTATTACATATGGACAATCGGCTGCCAGATGAATGTAGCCGATTCCGAGCGCCTCGAAAGCGCCCTTGAGCAGATGGGGCTCGGCAAGGCCGCCTCTGCCAAGGAAGCCGACGTTGTCGTGCTCAACAGCTGCGTCGTCCGCCAGAGCGCCGAGGACAAGGTAGTCGGGATGCTCGGTCACCTCAAGCCGATGAAGCGGCAGGACGGCGACAAGGTCGTCGCGCTCATGGGCTGCATGGTCGGGCCGAAGACGGACACGCTTGAGCAGCGGTTCCCACAGGTGGACGTATTCATGCGTCCGCAGCAGTTCACTCCGCTGATCGACCTGCTCGGCGACCGCATGGGCATCGACCCGGAGGGCTGCATCGGGCCGCTCACCGCGAGGCCGAACGTGACGGCGTACGTGCCGATCATTCACGGCTGCGACAAGTTCTGCACGTTCTGCATCATCCCCTATCGAAGGGGACGAGAGGTCAGCAGGACGATTCCGGACATCGTACGCGAGGTTGAGCTTCTCTCGGCGAGGGGCGTTCGCGAGGTAACATTGCTGGGCCAGAACGTCGACTCGTACGGGCACGATCTCGACGGGGACGTGGACCTGGGACACCTGCTAAAGGCGGTGCATCCCATCGACGGAGTCGATCGCATTCGCTTCCTCACGTCGCATCCAAACGACATGAGCGACCACATAATCGACACGGTGGCCGAGTTGCCGAAGGTCTGCGAGCACATCAACCTTCCTTTCCAGGCGGGAGACGACGAGGTGCTCACAAGGATGAAGAGGGAGTACACGAACGACGACTATCGCCGACTCGTCGACAGGATTCGTGATCGCATTCCGAACGTGTCCATGACGACCGACCTCATCGTGGGGTTCTGCGGAGAGACCGACGAGCAGTTCAACAGGACGTACGAGATGGTCCGCGACGTTCGGTTCGACAAGGTCCACTCCGCGATGTATTCCACGAGGGAAAACACCTTCGCCTCCCGGAAGTACGAGGACGATGTGCCTCAGGACGAGAAGAAGCGTCGCCTGACCGCCATCGACGAGCTCCAGGCTTCCATCCAGGCTGAGATAAACTCGAAGCTCATGGACGAGACCCTGGAAGTCCTGGTCGAGGGGACCAAGCGTGGGCAGGTGCATGGACGCAGTCGCAGCGACAAACTGGTGTATGTAGAGGGCGGGGAAGACGTGATTGGCCACACCGCGCCGGTGCGGATCGAACGCGCCGGGCCGTGGTCATTAGGGGGGCGAATCGCCCTCGCCGCGTAGGTGAATGGAGGCCCAACATGGTAATCGCTGAATCTCCCAAGACACCGACGATACCGATAACCGAGATCGAGCAGTCCGCCTTCTGCCAGACGGACGACCAGCTCCAGGCAAAGTCGCTCGAAGAAGAGCTCTCAGCGGGCGTCCGGTGGCAGAAGATACCGATCTCCTACCTCAAGGCCAAGCCGGACGAGCTGGATGCTCGCATCAGGGAGGCGCGCTCGCGCCTGGGTGAGCGGGCAGTCATCCTCGGTCACCACTACCAGCGAAACGAGATCATCACGTTCGCCGACTTCCGAGGAGACTCGTTCAAGCTCTCGCAGTTCGCAGCGAGCCAGGCCAGCGCCGAGAGCATCATCTTCTGCGGCGTTCACTTCATGGCCGAGACGGCGGTCATCCTGAGCCAGGACCACCAGCGGGTCATCCTGCCCAACCTGACGGCAGGGTGCTCGATGGCCGACATGGCGCACATCGACGACGTGCTCGACTGCTGGGACGACCTGAGTGACGCGCTCCCGAACAGCACTACGGTGCCCATCACGTACATGAACTCCACTGCTGCCATCAAGGCGCTGTGCGGTCGAGAGGGCGGGATCGTGTGCACCTCATCGAACGCCGCCGCGACATTCGAGTGGGCGCTCGGAAGGGGCGACAAGATACTGTTCCTCCCCGACCAGCACCTTGGCAGGAACACGGCGGTACGGTTCGGCATCGGTGTCGACGAGATGATCATCTGGAACCCCTTCAAGCCCTTGGGGGGCAACTCCGAGGAGGACATAGACCGGGCGAAGGTCATCCTCTGGCAGGGTCATTGCTCGGTACACACAAGGTTCTCGGTGAAGCAGATCGAGGAGGCGAGGCGACAGTATCCCGACGTGAACGTCATCGTCCACCCGGAGTGCTACATGGAGGTCGTCCAGGCGGCGGACGCCAATGGTTCGACCGAGACGATCATCAAGACCATCGAGGAGGCGCCGAGCGGCACCACCTGGGCGGTTGGGACGGAGATCAGTCTCGTCAACCGCATCGCGCAGGAGAACCCCGACAAGACGGTCTTCTGTCTCGACTCGGTAGTCTGTCCCTGCTCAACCATGTACCGGATCCACCCGGCCTACCTGTGCTGGATACTGGACGGACTGAACGAGGGCGTCGTCGTGAACGAGATCACCGTGGACGACGACACGAAGCGGGACGCGAAGGTCGCCCTCGACCGGATGTTGCAGGTCGTCTGACGCGGCCTACTTTCCGCGCCTGCCGAAAGCTCGTCACGATGGACATCTCCCAAGCCGAGATCGACGAGATCGTCCGCCGGGCGCTCATTGAAGACCGTGCCGACGACGACATCACCACTGGGACGCTCGTCCCCTCCGATCTGCAGGGAACAGCACGTATCACCGCCAAGGCCGACGGCGTACTAGCCGGGGCCGAAGTTGCCGGGTCAGTCTTCCGTGCCGTAGACAGTTCCCTGCAATTCGAGGCCATTCTCACCGATGGTGCGCGGCTGAGAGCTGCCGACACCTCCCAAGACGGTGACACAATTGCCGAGCTTTCAGGCAGCGTGGCATCGATCCTGAAAGGTGAGCGGGTCGCCCTCAACTTCCTGCAGCACCTGAGTGGGATCGCCACGGAGACCGACCGGTTCGTTCGGGAGGTGGCGGACTACGATGCGGTCATTCTCGATACCCGAAAGACGGCTCCCGGTCTGCGCGACCTGCAGAAGTATGCGGTCGCCGTCGGCGGGGGCACGAACCACAGGCATGACCTCTCGGACGGGGTGCTCATCAAGGACAACCATCTCGCCGCTGGTCGGCTGAACGAGCTGTCCCTGGGCGGTGTAGTCCGGCGAATGCGGGACAGCACGCCGAGCGCATGGGAGATCGAGGTCGAGGTCGAAACTCTCGAACAGGTAAGAGAGGCCGTCGCAGCCGGAGCGGACATCGTGTTGCTGGACAACATGTCCCCGTCCGAGATGGCGGAGGCAGTCGGGATCGTCGACGGGCGCGCGCTCACGGAGGCGTCGGGAGGGATCACGCTGGAGAACGTCCGCGAAGTTGCCGCGACGGGAGTGGACAGGATATCCGTGGGGGCGCTGACTCACTCGGTGACGGGGCTGGACATCAGCCTCGAACTGCTGGACATGGGGTAAACCACGGCTCTACCCCCTGCGCGGGCGTTCCTTGTCGGCGGAGTCGATCATAATGGTGACCGGGCCATCGTTGGTCAGCGAGACCATCATGTAGGCTTGGAAGACACCCGTTTCGACGCGAAGGCCGGTCTCGCGAAACTTCCCCACGGTCTGGTCGAACAGCGACTGTGCAAGTTCCGGTCCCGCCGCCTGGATGAAGCTCGGGCGTCGGCCTTTGCGGGTATCCGCGTGCAGGGTGAACTGGCTGATGAGGAGAAGCTCGGCTCCAACGTCCGCGGCAGAGAGGGTAAACTTGCCGTCGTCGTCCGTGAACACGCGGAGGTTGACGACCTTGTTGACTATGTAGTCGGCGTCCTGCTCGGTGTCGTCGCGTGAGACGCCGATGAGGACCACGAACCCCGCCCCGATCTTGCCGACGGTCTCCTCATCGACGGTTACTGACGCCTTGGAGACCCTCTGCACCAACGCCTTCAATGGGAGGTTGCCCCTAAACTAGGTGGTGGAGGCTGGTTCCTTGTCCTTGGCGGACTCGGACTTCTTGGACTCCTTCGATTCCTTCGACTTCGAGTCGGACTTAGAATCGGAGTCAGAGTCGGACGACTCATCGGACTCGGGCTTCGATCTCCCGTTGGAGCCGCCGCCCTTGCCGTAGTCGTTGACGTAGAACCCGCTGCCCTTGAAGACGACGGGGACAGAGTGGATGACGCGACGAGACTCGACGCCGCACTGCGTACAGTAGGCAACCGGCTCGTCGGAGAAACTCTGCTTGATTTCGAACTCATGCCCGCAACCCGAACAGCGGTAGTCGTACCTGGGCATGAACACCTCCATCTCTCACGGAAAGTTAGCAGCCCTTTCCGGCGGCTGCTAACACTCGACTCAGCGTAGCACCCCACCTACGGGGGTGTCAAATTGGGGGTGTGGCGTGAAGCACCGACATGGTTTGACATGTCACTGAGGGGCAACTACGATTTCGTCAATCCGTGAGGTACTTGGGGATCGCATGAGTCGCTTGCGGACTAGCCCAAATGCGTTAGGGACATCCCTGTTTGCAGCTGTCGTCAGTGTTCTGCTGATGTCCTGCGGTGACGAAACTCTGCCTGCCACTGCCACGCCCGCCCCGATAGCTCGTGCGCTCGACGCACCGACGGCCGTTCCTACCAAGACAGCGACGCCCATGCCAACGCAAACGCCGACGACGGAACCGACTCCTACTGAGACTCCGACGTATACTCCCGTGCCCACGGCAACGCCGACTGCATCGCCGACGAGCGCACCCACGCCTATGCCGACTGCGACACCTACGCGAACGCCGGTGCCGACAAATACTCCTACTACACCGCCGTCACCAACTCATAGGCCGACGGCAACCAATACACCTACGGCATCACCCACCAACACCACCACACCATCCCCAACAAAAACGTCGACACCGGTACCGTCCGCAACGCCGACTCACACACCGCTGCCAAAGCCCACTAATACGCCCACTCCGTCACCCACGCCAGTCCCGACCGCGGAGGAGCTCGCCGAGGCTCATCTGTCTGAGATCATACCTTGGTTCAAGAACCCGCCGGATGGCTTTCACAGGGAAACGGCGTCGATAGTCACGGATTTCTGGTTACAAGACTCTGAGTTCGGAGAGATGGTTGCTTCGCTTTCCTGGATGGATGACAGTCTAACGTCGGACGAGTGGCACATAGTGACGATTCTAAGAGATATCGCTTCTGAGGACCTTAATCTGGCAAAAGCGGCGATAACTCTACCATGGTTGGCTGACAGTGTAACGTGGTATGAGACTCAAATGCTTGCGGGTCTAGGACAGATCGCGTTTCAAGACCTCAACCTAGCGAACATGGTGGTAACTCTACCATGGGTGAGGGATGGTGTAACGTCGGATGATGAGGCACCTATACTCCTCTTTCTAAGTGACATCGTGTCTGTGGACCTCCAACTTGTGAATGAGATACTGGCTCCAGCATGGGTGCAAGGTCATTGGGACAGACACTTGTACAGCAACCTATTGATTTCTATAGGTTCAATCGCGTCACAGGGGACCGATGCCCTCAGTCAATTGACTACCCAGCCCTGGTTCGCTGACGGTCTGAACGAAAAAGAGGCTGTATTGGTCGTTACCTTGGCCGGTGTTTATGGAGAATCATCGCTGTACCAGGACTTGCTAAAGGCACACCATACACAAACCATGACCGTTTCCCTGCCATTGGCAGGGGATGTGAACATCTGGGTCATTCAGCCCGATCCCTTCCCGCCGGACGAAGACCTGCTTACTATCATCGAAAACACGGCGCGAATTATGGAGGGTTTCCTCGAAGTCCCATTTCCCACGACCGACATCATCTTGCTGGTTGCAAATCAAAGTTATGGAGTTGGTGGGTTGCATGCCGGATCCCACATGAGGCTGGTGAGGCGTGATTCGTATGACGGGCAGGAAGTTGAAGTGGAATACATACCTCATGAGACAGCCCATTACTACTTCAGCGCCAATTCTACTGGGCCGAGGTGGCTCACAGAAGGGGCAGCAGAGTATTTCCAAGCATACGTCAACGATCTGAAGGGCGTCAAAGACCTTAAAGACCACAGAATTGAGGTGTCACGAGAGACCAACTCAGTGTGTATAGACGGCTATGACGAGTTCGAGAACATACGGCATTACGTCTACGTCTCTGACTATAAGGGCGGTTGTCACTACGATATGGGAGAAAATTTGCTTCATGGCCTATTTGAGACGATGGGTGATGAGGCAATGAGGGCTGCATTGCGTGACCTAATTCTGTTGGAATTAGTTAAAGACGCGGAACTGGATGAGCATGAAGTAGAGAACCGTATTTATCTCACTCTTCTTGAACATACGCCACCTGAAAAAAGGGACAAGTTCCGCAACCTATATCTTAGCCTGCACGGAGGCCCGTACCAAGATCCGGAGGCCGACCGCGCAGACGACCACGGCGATGAGGCTTCAACCGCATCCGATATACAGGTGCGAGACGTCGTCGAAGGTGCGCTGGACTACATGTGGGACTTCGACTACTTCCGCTTCCAAGCTGAAGAAGGCCCTGCGTACTGGATAAACGTCACACATGATACGTTGCGCTCATCTAGTATTTCCGTGTACGGTCGCGACGGACAGACCGAACAGAGATGGATGCTCCGCGAAAGGGGTTCTAATGGGCCTCGGATGCTCTGGGAGACTCAAAACTCCGGCGAGCATTACTTTGCCGTGCAGAACTTCGGAGGGAAGACCGGTCAGTACACGTTCACCATTACTCCTCTTGTCTCAACCCAGGATGACCACGGCGATACTCCGGCTACGGCAACCGACATACCGGTCAATGGCATTGTGAATGGCACCATCGACCACAGTGGAGACGTGGATGTCTTTCGGTTCCATGTGATGGATGGCCGATCGTACGGGGTAGTCTTCACTCTGGAGACACTCGAAGAGGGCAGCCTAAGACTGTATAGCCGTGAATCTTTCTATCCATTGTATTTGAGAGGGATCACAAGATTAGATCTTACTAACTCTTGGTGGGGGGCGGCAGCGAGCGGAGATCACTATTATGTTGTGGCTGGCTACGACGGGAAAAAGGGCGCCTACTCTCTGGTAACCAGCGGCGGCGATCAATGATCTGAAATCTTGCTAAGCCTCCGCCGCACCCTACAACCGCGATCCAAACGCCCCATCTTCCCCACCAACTGCCCTCTCCAACCCTCCGCTCCATGCGTCCTCGACCTGCCCTAGATCAACATCCAGATCGCTGCCTAGAGTGAGGCGCCTCCCCCCTACCCTTCCCAGCACGACGGTGGGCACTCCCTCGTCGGAGCATAGCTTTTCCAACTGCGTGAGCCGGTCTCCGGGGAGAGAGACGACGATGCGTGACTCTGTCTCGCCAAAGAGGGCAGCGTCCCATCGTCCGTGCATGGCAAACGAGCCGGTGAACCCGATGTTGCCTGCTATGCAACTCTCGGCGAGGGCTACGGCGAGTCCGCCGTCGGAGCAGTCGTGGGCGGAGTTGACCATGCCCTTAGCGACGGCCTTGCGACACACTCGCTGCACGGCGGCTTCGAGGTCAAGATCGATGGTCGGGCGGCCGACGACCTTGTCGTGGACGTTCTCAAGGTACTCGCTGCCGGCGAGGGAGGAGGCGTCGCCACGCACCTCGTCAGAGCCTAGCAGGACGACGATATCACCCTCATGATTGAAGGCCATGGTCGCGTGGGCGGAGACGTCCTCAAGCAGGCCGAGTGCTCCTATTATGGGAGTCGGGTAGATGTCACGTCCGCGCGACTCGTTGTAGAGGCTCACGTTGCCGCTGATGACGGGTGCGGCGAACGCAGTGCTTGCTGCGGACATCCCCTTCACACACTCTTCGAGCTGGTAGTAGACCTCCGGTTTCTCCGGGTTGCCGAAGTTCAGGCAGTCGGTCAGCGCAATGGGCGTCGCGCCGACGGTGGAGACGTTGCGGCAGGCCTCAGCGACGGCGATCATCCCGCCGATGTGGGGATCGAGATAGCACTTGCGCCCGTTGCCGTCGGTGGCGAGGGCAATGCCCATGCTCGTGCCCTTGACGCGCAGGACGGCGGCGTCCCCTCCGGGCGCGACGACGGTATTGGTCTGGACCTGGTGATCGTACTGCCGGTAGACGGACAGCCTGGAGGCGATGTTGGGTGAGGCGAGCAGGCGCAGGAGGATGTCGGCGGGAGATTCTTCCGGTATTGGAACCTGGTTTAGGTCGAAGTCCTGCAGTTCCGTGAGCCAACGGGGCTTCACTCCGGTGAGCCTGTACAGAGGTGCGTCCGTCAAGAGTCCGACAGGCAGGCGTCCATGCTCATGCCCCTCGTCCTGGATGCTCACGTCGCCGTCTCCGGTCGACTCGCCGATGACGGTAGCGTGAAGGTCCCACTTGTCGAGTATCTTGGTGACCTCGCTCGCGTCATCCGGGGCGACGACGACGAGCATCCTCTCCTGGCTCTCGGAGAGCATGACCTCGTAGGGCGTCATGCCCGACTCGCGCCTGGCCACCTTCGACACGTCGATGCGAATGCCCGTGCCGCCCTTGTCGGCCGTCTCTATCGACGACGTGGACAGCCCGGCGGCTCCCAGGTCCTGCAGTCCGACGAGTCGCCCGGACTCGGCGAGCTCAAGGCACGCCTCGATCAGCACCTTCTCGAGAAACGGGTTGCCAACCTGCACGGCAGGGCGTAGTTCGCGGTCGTCTTCGAAGCTCCTTGACGCGAGGCCGGAGGCCCCGTGAATACCGTCGCGACCCGTGTCTGCCCCCACCAGCATAAGAAGATTGCCCGGCGCGCCGGTAGTCGCGCTGATGAGCTTGTCCGCCGGAACGATTCCGACGCACATGGCGTTCACGAGCGGATTATCGGCGTAGGAGTCGGAGAAGACGACCTCTCCACCGACGTTGGGGATGCCGATGCAGTTGCCGTACTCCGAGATTCCCGCGACGACGCCACCGAAGAGATAGCGGTTCCGCGCGGTGTCCGGCTGTCCGAACCGAAGGGAGTTCAGCAACGCGATGGGACGTGCGCCCATGGCGAAGATGTCCCTGACGATGCCTCCGACTCCGGTCGCGGCGCCCTCGTAGGGCTCGATTGCGGAAGGGTGATTGTGCGACTCGATCTTCATGACTACGGCGAGGCCGTTGCCGATATCCACTGCCCCAGCATTCTCCTGCCCGGTCGCCACCAGCATGCGCGGGCTCGTGTTGGGCAGCTTTCGCAGAAGGGGCTTGGAATGCTTATAGGCGCAGTGCTCGCTCCACAGCGATCCGAAGAGGCCCAGTTCCACCTCGTTGGGTTCGCGGCCCAGTCGTTCGACTATGGCCTCGTATTCACCGTCCGAGATCGCTAGGGCTTCGAGGGTCTCTTTGCTTGGGGGCATTACGCTAATTCCGTTCCAATTGAATTACGCCGTGCCGATAGTCACGAGGGCGACACCGGCCACGACGAGAACGGCGCCGATGACCGTCCTGAATGAGACCCTTTCCAGACGTTGCAGGAATATGTGCGTCATGAGAATTGCCACCAGTGGGTTGGCCCCTGCCACCGGAGATGCAATCACGACCGATACCCGATCGAGGGACAGGTAGAACGACGTGACGCCAAATACCGAGGCCAGACCGGACATTGATACTACCACCCACCCGCGAAGGGAGGCCAGTTTCAGGTCGACGAGCGCGGGACGCGGGAAGAGTATCGCCATGAGCAGTAGACCGAATGCAAGGGAAAAGAAGGTGGCCGTCATGGGCGGCACGCCGTCGCGGATCACCAGGTAGGCGAAGTAGGTGCCAAAGCCGTACCCGGCAGCGGAGCCGACCGAAGCCAAGTAGCCCTGAAGTGTCCGACGACCGTCTCCATCCTCAGTTTTGTCCGTCATTTGCTTAGCACGACCACGACGCCGATGATGATGGAAATTGCTCCCATGGCGACGGTAAGACTGGGCGTTTCGCCCAGCAAGAGTATGGCGAGGGCAACGGCGACGAGCGGGTTCGCACCGACGACGGGACTCGAACGAGCTACTCCGATCTTGGAGACGGCGACGAAGTTCAGCAGGCGACCACCGACGAAGCTGGCAAGTCCGGTGAGGAACAGGAGCGCTATCTGGGTCCACTCAAGCGCGAGCGACTCAGCTCCTTCCATCGCCACTACGAGTCCCCCTGTACAAATCACGCCTACTACCAGCGAAACGATGACTCCGGACGTCGGCCTCATGTGCTGGACGCTGAGGCGGGCGAAGAAGGCCGTGGCCCCGAATCCCACCGCAGCACACAGGGCGAACAGGACCCCTAACACGACGCTCTCCGTTCGGGCGGACTGTCAGACGCCACTACGGGTGTTGACGCAAGGAGGCTCACGAGGCCAGGTGGTCGATTATCGAGTTGAAAATCAGCGCCCCGTCTGTGCCTCCCACGACCTGCTCGCAGCACCGCTCGGGATGGGGCATCATGCCGAGAACGTTGCCCTTGGCGTTGACGATGCCCGCGATGTTGTTGACCGAGCCGTTAGGGTTGGAATCAGGGCTCACCTGTCCACCCTCGGTCGAGTACCGGAAGACCACCCTGCCCTCCTCCTCCAACTCGCGCAGGGTATCGGGATCTGCGAAGTACCTTCCCTCGCCGTGGGAAATGGGGACTCGCAGTACCTGTCCGGCCGGGTATCCTCCGCTGAATGGGGTCTCCGATGTCTCCGAGCGGAGGTTCACCCACATGCAGCGGAACTGCAGGACGTCGTTTCGCATCAGCGCGCCCGGCAGCAGGCCGGCCTCGCAGAGAATCTGAAACCCGTTGCAAATGCCCGCGACGATCCCGCCCCCTGCGGCAAAGTCAGTGACGGCGCTCATGACGGGCGAAAAGCGCGCGATGGCGCCGCATCTGAGGTAGTCGCCGTAGGAGAAGCCGCCCGGCAGGATCACCAAGTCAAAGCGTGACGGGTCGTTCTCCTTGCGCCAGACGTATTCGCCCTGCCGGTGAAACACTTCGGAAAGCACGTGGTGGGTATCCGTGTCGCTCCATGTGCCGGGGAAGACGACCACTCCGAACCGCATGTCGTTCGCGGTCGTCAATGCCAGACTGCCAAGTAATACTGGTGTGGAACGTGGGTATGCGAGGAATTCACGACCGTTCCCTGAGCAGCGCGGCGACGGTTTGGCTGACCTTCTTGAGGTCGGCCCGCCCCTCAACCTGCGGGATGATTCGTCCCATCACCTTGCCCATTTCGCGGGGGCTCGTTGCGCCCACCTCGTCGACGGCCTTGGCCGCGATTTCCGAGATCTCCTCGTCGGTAAGCTCGGCGGGCAGGTACTCCATGATGATGGCCAGCTCGTCCTCTTCCTTGCTGACCAGATCGTCCCGCCCGCCCTTGGAATAGGCCTCGATGCTGTCACGTCGCTGGCGCGCTTGTCGCCAGAGCAGGCCGGTGATGGCCTCGTCGTCGGCCGTTTCCTGCTTCTCAATCTCGAGGTTGCGAACGGCGGACAGGAGGTACCGGATGACGTCTCTCCGAAGCGTGTCCCGCGAACGCATCGCCTGCTTGAGATCGTCGGTTAGCTGCTCGCTTAGCGACATTTGGGCGGTCTCCTCTTGATTTTCGCGTCCGCTCGCCTCGGATAGAATCGCCCAGAACTGCGGACGTGTCAAGGCGATGTACGCTTCTGCTATTGGGGTGTTGAATCCAGCTTGTGAATGGCCCGATTGAGGTCCCGAACGACTCTCTCCCGGCCCAGGATTTCCAGCGACTCGAACAGTGGAGGCGATACTTTCAGACCGCTCGTGGCGACCCGCAGCGTTCCCAGGAGCTGACCGACTTTGATGTCAAGCTCGTCGACCAGGCTCCGGAGCTTGGATTCGAGCGTGGCCCCGTCAAACGGCTCTATGGCCTCCACAACTTTCACCGCCTCACTCAGTGCCCGGAGCGTGCCCGCGCCGTCCATCTTTCGCTGGATGAGTTGATCCGGTTCGTAGTCGAAGTCGTCGTTGAAGAAGAAGGGGACCCGCTCGGCGGCATCGGCCAGCGTCTTGAGCCTTTCGCGGATGAGAGGCACGACCTGCAGCAGGATGCTTCGGTCGGGCTCGGGGGGAAGTTCGGTGGCAGGATATCGGCACCAGTAGTCCAAGAGAGCATCGGTGAGCTCCGCGTCGCCCGACTCGCGGATGTAATGCCCGTTCATCCAGTCGAGCTTTTCGAGATTGAAGATGGCTCCCGACTTGGAGACGCGTTCGAGCGAGAAGGACTCGATCAATTCTTCACTGGTGAATAGCTCGGTCTTGTCGTCGTACGACCAGCCGAGCAGTGCGAGGAAGTTGACCAGTGCGTGTGGCAGGTAGCCCAATTGGCGGTATTCGTTCACCGATACGGCCCCGTGTCGCTTGCTGAGCTTACCTCCTCCACTAGCGAGTATATCCGGCACGTGGACGAATCCGGGGGGATCCCAGCCGAAAGCGTCATACAGCAGGACATGGCGCGGCGCGCTGGAGAGCCAGCCCTCTCCACGAATGACGTGGGAGATGCGCATGAAATGATCGTCCACGACGCTGGCAAGGTGGTACGTCGGAAACCCGTCCGACTTGAGTATCACGAAGTCGTCGATGAGCGAGTTGTCGAATTCGACTTTACCGCGGATAACGTCTGATACGACGGTCGAACCGTCATTGGGCATGGCGAATTTCAACGCTGAGCCGCGCTCGTCCTCAAAGCGGAAGGCGTGCCCCGAATCGATGAGTTGCTCGGCCGCCGATTGGTAATGATCAAGTCGTTCCGACTGAAAGTAGGGTCCGTACTCGCCGCCGACCTCAGGCCCCTCGTCCCAGTCGAGGCCGAGCCACCTCAGGCTTTCCTTGATTGCGTCGACCGATCCTTCCACCTCGCGTGCCTGGTCGGTGTCCTCGATACGCAGAATGAACTTGCCGCCGTGCCTGCGGGCGAACAGCCACGTGAAGAGGGCCGTGCGAATATTGCCGACGTGAGGGTCGCCGGTGGGACTCGGCGCGAAACGAGTTCGGATATCGGGCATGGCCCGTCCTCCAGAGGAATACCTAGCGATTGCCGAATATTCTTCGGCTTATCAGCGAGAGAGCGACCCGCCAACTGAGGAGCATCACGGCCTGCAGACCAATGGCGACCAAGGCGAACGCCAGTTGAAACGTGCGGTCCGTGAGCCACGCT
The DNA here is from genome assembly GCA_026713145.1 of Chloroflexota bacterium. Classification (GTDB taxonomy): domain Bacteria; phylum Chloroflexota; class Dehalococcoidia; order Lucifugimonadales; family VXLM01; genus VXLM01. The sequence continues at coordinate 2,040 of JAPOPA010000001.1, read as the reverse complement.
CGCAGCAGAATGGCTATGACGCCACACGCGAGCCAGATTAGCGGAATGCGCCATGCCGACGCTTTGGCACTCTTCAGAGTCGAGATTCGAAATGCCCCGAGCCACGGCGACAGCGCAAACCAGACGGCGGCGAAGGGCAATGCCGTACGCCAGAAGGCGGCTTCCTGGATAATTCCGTGCTCCGCCCTGCCGGCAACGACGAAGATAGCAAAGACTGCCAAGTCGCCAAGGGCGGCGACCAGGACGAGCGGCGAGAGCAACCTCGATGTTGTGGTCTGGGCGATCATCGCTGGCTATTGTCCTTTACCCCGGTAGGAAAAGGAAGAAATATCGTACGTGTCGCACTGGATTCGAACTTGACACCGGCATGCGTTCCCCAATAGCATGGAGAAAAGGTGAAATCGTGCTCAGGAGGGTGTTGTGAAGAAAATATACGATCTTCTGACAAGGTTCACGACCAACAAAATCGCTATTGGCGGCCTCGTCTTCATGGTCGCCTACATGATTAGAAGCAGCAGTGTGGGCTGTCCTCTCTGCGGCAACCAGGGTCTGCATCCCTGGGAGTGGGGCGGCTTCGTCGGCCTCTAGACCCCAGCCGGAACTACTTGGCTGCCGGAGGCATGGCGATTTGGGTTGGTTCGTACCCAACCTTTCGTTTCCCCCGGCAAACAGCGCCATACTCACGATCTGGGAGAGTGGCGGTGCAGTCCCCGAGTGACCGTCTGCTCCATTGACACGCCATGAAGTGTTTGTTACCGTACGAATATAGCAGCCAGTAATCGTGAAGTTATTGTGAACGTGTCGGGGAGGTAGCGGCCATCAATTCTACGAATATCTCACTCAACTCCCGCCCGAACTTGATGGCCGTACTTGAGGATCAGGGATATCGCACAACAGCCCCACGAAGGGCCATCATCGATCTCCTCGAGCGAAAAGAGGAAGGATTCACGGTAGAGGAGATCAGCGATGAACTCCCCACTGTCGGTCGAGCGACGGTGTACCGAACGATCAAGCTGCTCCTGAAAGCCGGAGTCATCTGCAAGCTCGCAATGATGGACGGCGCTCCCAAGTACAGCCTCTCGCGAATAGAGCACCACCACCATACCGTCTGCATAAGATGCGGCAATGTCGGCGAGTTCCGAGCGGCGACAGTCGAACGGTTGCTCCGGGCCATCGCAGGGGACATTCCCGGGGAGATCGTAGGCCACCGCATGGAATTCTACGTCACCTGCGACCGCTGTCTGTCGGGCGTAGCCTCGTAAGTAACCTCCATTAGGCTCAATCTACGAAGAAAATTAAGTCGTGGCACCACTTGATATCTCATCTCACTACATGTTAGAGTGTCCGGAGTCTGTGATTCTGCCTTCACAGACCTGCGACAAATAGCAAATCGTCCCAAGTGCACAACGCAGTTATATCCAAGAATGGAGAAGAGGGAATGCAATTGAGACTGGATACCATTACGCACCGGAGATTGAGCCCACTCTTCGGAGTGATTCTTTTTGGTTTCGCACTCATGCTGTCGGTGGCGGCGTGTTCGAGCGACTCCGACCCCGAGCCGGCACAGACCACACAATCCCAGACCAGTCCCCCAGCCCCCGCCGCTCCCGCGGCACCTCCGGCGGCACCGGCTGAGCAGCCTCCAATCGAAGTCGTGACGACATCCAACATCGTTGCCGACTGGGTGCAGAACGTGGGTGGCAACGGCGTTGAGGTGTTCAGCCTCCTGCCGGTTGGCGGCGACCCGCACACGTTTCAGCCGGGCGCGAGAGACGTTGCCAGGATTAGCGACGCGGATGTTGTACTAAGCATCGGGCTTGGCATGGAGGGAGGGTGGTTACATGACCGTCTGGAGAATGCCGCGGCGGACCCTGAGTCCATCGACGAGACGGGTGAAATCGTCGACCCGATAGAGTTCGCCGAAGGCCACGCCGATGAGGTTGACCTCCTGGAGGAAATCAGCAATGTTGTGCACGAGGTGGAAGAAGGCGGGATCGACGCGATGGAGGGACTCGAGGAGATAAAGGAAGATTTCGCAGG
>JAPOPA010000013.1 GCA_026713145.1 Chloroflexota bacterium | reverse complement strand
GGGGGGGGGCGGCGAGAGATTTTGGGGGGCGGGTTGATAAAAGCAGAAGGGGGGATGAGGTGGAGTTCGTTTATCCGGTCAATCAGAACCCCAGGGTAGGGGAGCCGGTATTTCGCCATTTGGCGGACCTTCAAAACGTTCATTTGATTGAACCGCTAGACTATTTGGCGTTCGTCCATCTTATGAACGAGGCGTACCTTATCTTGACTGATTCAGGAGGAATCCAAGAGGAAGCTCCCTCGCTGGGTAAGCCGGTGCTCGTGATGCGCGATACGACCGAGCGTCCCGAAGCGGTGGCTGCGGGCACCGTCAGGCTGGTCGGAACGGATCTAGATCGCATAACTACAGAGACCGCACGGCTACTGGATGAGCCGGAGACTTATTCGGCGATGGCGCGGATTCACCATCCATACGGTGACGGACGTGCCAGCCAGCGGATACTTGAAGACCTGATGCGTGTTTGAAGGAATGAACCGAGTCTGTGTGATAGGTCTGGGGTATGTCGGACTGCCGACGGCGGCGGTCTTGGCGAGTCGGGGTATGGAGGTGGTTGGAGTCGACATAGACCCGGCCCGCGTTGAAGTGGTCAATTCGGGACGGTCGCCTTTCGATGAGTGGGGGCTGGACTCTCTCGTCGCCAACGTCGTGTCAGCAGGGACTCTTACGGCCCGTGGCGAGCCGTCTTTGGCGGACGCGTACATTGTCGCGGTCCCGACTCCTATCAGGACGAACCAAAGCCCTGATTTGAGCTACGTACGTGCGGCGGTGGATAGCCTTGCTCCGGCGCTGCGTAGGGGCAATCTCGTGGTTGTGGAGTCGACCTGTCCTGTTGGGACGACTGAGGAAGTTTGCGCGAGGCTTGCAGCGTCGCGCCGGGACTTGACGTTTCCACACACTGCCGGCGAGGCGAGCGACGTCCACGTGGCTTACTGCGCTGAACGCATTCTGCCGGGAAACGCGCTTGAGGAGCTCATCGCAAACGACCGCATTATCGGAGGTGTCACTCCAGCTTGTGCGGAGGCGGCAAAACGGCTGTACGAAGCGTTCGCAGAGGGAGTCTGTCATGTCACGAGTGTGCGTACCGCGGAGTTGACGAAGCTTGCCGAGAATGCCTTCCGAGATGTCAATGTCGCATTCGCCAATGAGTTGTCGCTGGTGTGTAGATCACTGGGCGTCGACCCGTGGGAACTGGTTGGCCTTGCCAACAGACATCCCAGGGTGGAGATTCTCAATCCCGGCCCAGGGGTCGGGGGGCATTGCATCCCGGTCGATCCGTGGTTCATAGCAGCTGCCGCGCCCGATTTGACGCCGCTGATTCAGACGGCACGCCAAGTCAATGACGGTATGCCGAAAGCGATTGCCGACAGGGTGATCGCCGAGTGCGAGGGCCTGGACAATCCCGTCGTTGCGTGCTTAGGACTGGCCTATAAGGCGAACACGGCAGATTTGCGAGAGAGCCCCGCAATCGAAGTGATCAAGGAATTACAGAAACGCTTGAAGGGACGGGTCGTCGTCGTCGAACCGTCTGTTTGCAAACTGCCCGACGAGATTGCAGCCCATACGAACGCGAAACTCGTCGGGATCGGCGAGGGGCTGGCGGCTTCGGATGTCGTTGTGCTGCTCACAGACCACGACACGTTTGCGGAAATCGGTGAGGAATCTCTTGTGTCGAAAGTAGTGATTGACTCGCGCGGGATGTGGGATCGTACGGGCTAGGAGTCTGCTATGGCCTTCACCTTGACGGGTTGTCACCCTAGATTACGCTTTAGCTTGAGTGACGGAATCCCAGCTTGATGAGAATTGTCGTGCTCACGCAGAACTTTCCTCCTGAGGTGGGAGCTACAGCCGCACGTCTGCACAGGATGACGAAGAGCCTTGCCGAGCGTGGCCACCAAGTAACTGTCATCACGGCGATGCCGAATTACCCTACCGGTAGGACATTCGAAGGGTATCGCGGCAAGATCAGATTGGTTGATGAATCCGACGGAGTCAGGGTAGTCCGAACGTGGATTTACCCATCGAAGTCGACGTTACCACTTCCCAGGCTTTTGGGCTATGCATCATTCACCCTTTCGAGTCTGCTGCTGGGGATATGGGGGCTCGGACGGCAGGACATCATTGTCTTTGACACCCCTCCCCTACCTCTTGTTCCCACGGGTCTCGCGATTGGCCGCATCACGGGCGCCCATGTGATTATGAACGTGTCCGATATCTGGCCTGAAATGGCGACGCAATTGGGTTATCCCATTGGCAGGACTTCGCTGTGGTTGCTGGAGCGCCTGGAGCGTTTCGGATATAGCAAGTCGGACCTCGTGGTCACGACGACCGAGGCCGCCAGGGAGGGAATTAGTCGTCGATTTCCCAAAGTGCAGACGGCCGTAATTAGCAATGGCGCCGACCTACAAATGTTCGACCCAGCCTTTAGGAGTCAAGAAGTCCGGGATTCACTAGACGCAGGCGCGGAGGACTTTCTTGTGGGATACATCGGCCTGCACGGCGTGTTCCAGGGACTGGAAGTAGTAGTCGAGGCGGCGGATAAGTTACGAGACTATCGGACAATCAAGTTCATTATGGTTGGAGACGGCCCTCATAAAGAGGCGTTGATGGATATTGCGGAGCACAAGGAACTCGATAACCTGCGGTTCATAGACCTCATGGACCAAGAACGAATCCCCTCGATTCTTGCCTCGTGCGATGCGGCCCTTGTCCCACTCGCGGCGGAGTTTCCCAGCACTATGCCCTCGAAGGTATACGAAGCATTGGCCTCCGGCGTGCCAGTGGTAATCACCAAAGGCTGTGAGGGTGCAAGGCTGGTGGAGGAAGGGAATGCTGGACGAACGTTCGGTCCGCGGAACCCGGATGAACTCGCCGAGGCGTTGATCGAACTGTACACCAATAGAAAAGATTTGGCTCGAATCAAAGAGAAATGTCGGAACTTGGCCGAGCGGTTCGACTATAACCGCGTCGTCGAGAAGACTGTGGCGACATTTCACGCGGTCGCCGAAGGGACGGCGATCCCTAAATGCGACTGTTGAGACTACGGGAGTCGCCTGTGTAGGATGGTCGAATATGCAAGAATCGGATGGAACTTCCTTTTGTAACCCACCTAGACAGGTGAAAGAACTTGTGCGATAGTATTTCCGCTCAATCGGCTGTTGGTACTTACCTAAGATACTCAGGAGGCAGTTAGAAATGGAACCGGTATTTCTGATTCTCATCGGCGCGGCGTTGTTTTCTCAGTCATGGAACCTCATGGGACTGTACTCAGACGGCAGGACAACCGGCATATTCGTTGGCGGTCTTGGGCTCCTGTCGCTAGTGGCCTTGGTGCTGGATCCACTGTTGCTGACCGGCGACGACGTCTCGGTAGCAAATCACCTTGCGGAGATCACAGCTACGAAGGTGCTAATTGTGATGTGGGCACTGTACTGTGCAGGCGTAGCGGCACAGGCAATTTGGGACTTGGAAGACCGCAGCATTGGATTCTTCGCTCTGATTCTAACCGTCACTTCAGCTGTCGTCTTCCTCTACTTCGCAACGGTGCTTGAGCCTCGATATGGAGAGGGTCCTTGGCTGGGGCTGTCCCTGGCGGCGCTGCTGCTTTCAATAATGTCCGCCATGGTCTTCTTCGCATTTGGGTTCACCTTTAATGCGATGCGTGCAGTGGCGGCGTGGTTCCTTCTTCTCGGAGGAGCAACGGTGGGAGTCATCGGACTGGCGGCCGTGTCCCGCGCAATCTAAATGGATGCCAAGGTCGACATCGTACAAGATGATGAGGCCATTGAAGCTAAGAGCAAGAGGACAAGGATGATGGGCGACGAGTTGATGTCGATTGATGAGATTCTAGCCGCGAGCGAGCGTGAGGCGGCACTATACGACTGGAAGGGAACATTCACTGATTACCTAGAAATGGTAATCGAGAACCCGTCGTTAGCGAAGCTAGCTCACGCTCGCGTCAGAGACGCGATACTGGCTCAAGGGGTCGATACATCGGCTACCGGCGAGCCGATTTACAGGCTATTCGAGGACTACATATTCGGCCTAGAGGACGTTCTCGAAAAGGTCGTAGAGCACTTTGAGGCTGCCTCGAAGGGAACGGAGACCAGGAAACGGATTCTCCTGCTTTTGGGCCCTCCGGCGAGCGGCAAGTCTACAATCGTCGCCCTCATCAAGAAGGCGCTGGAAGCGTACACGCGGACCGACGAGGGAGCCGTATACGCCATTGCAGACTGTCCGATGCAAGAGGAACCTCTCCACCTGATTCCCCACTCGATGCGTCCGGCACTGAGGGAACAATTCGGCATAGAGATCGAAGGGGAACTGAACCCCAGAAACCGGTATCTCCTCAGGACGAAGTACGACGGACGAATGGGGGAGATCCCCGTGGAGAGGGTGGCGTTTTCCGAGCATGAGGCCGTGGGCATCGGGTACTACGTGGCTACAAACCAGGACGCCGATTCCGGGCTGCTCGTAGGCAGCATTGACAACGACCGTCTCGAGGGAACACGCACGGAGGTGGCAGGCAAGGCGTTTCGGATGGACGGCGAGTTCAACGTGGCGAATAGAGGCATGATTGAACTCGTTGAGATGTTCAAGGCGGACAAGCACCTGCTGACGGCGCTCTTGGGGTTGGCCCAAGAGCAAGTCATAAAAATGGAGAAGTTCGGCTCGATCTACGCCGAAGAGGTGATCATCGGGCACTCGAACGAAGGGGACTTCAACACGTTCGCCGTAGACGAGCATTCGGAGGCACTGAAGGACAGGATCATCGCGATCCAGGTCCCGTACAACCTGCGCGTCAACGAGGAAATGAAGATCTACGGAAAGGTGACCGCGTGGGGTGAAGAGACCGGAATCTGCATTGCCCCCCTCGCCCTCCAGGTCGTCAGCACGTACGCGGTCCTCTCGCGGCTCGACCCGCCAACCAGGCAGGGGATGTCTCTGCTTGAAAAGATGCGTCTCTTTGACGGGCGCAGGGTCGGATCCTACACACGCCAGGACTTGGCGGACATGAAACGTCAAAATCCGGGTGAGGGAATGCACGGGATATCCCCACGCTACGTGATGAATCGTATCTCCGCGGTCGCAAGCATACCGGACATCAAATGTGTATCCCCCCTTGCCGTGATCAACAGTCTTTGGGAGGGGATGAGTGAGAACATAAGCCTCGACGAATCGGACAAGGCCACCGCGATCAGTCTCGTCTCCAACACCGTTAATGAATACAACGATCTTGCCATGGGTGAGATCCAGCGGGCGTACAATGAGTCGTTCGATGATACGGCAGCCCTGCTACTGTCCAGGTACATCGAGGACGTTCGCATGTACAAGACGAATGATCCTGAGCTTGAAGAACAAGACATGCAGGAGCTCGAGAGGGCGGTCGACATTCGAGAGCGTGACAAGAGAGCGTTTCGCCTTGAGATCGACCGGCTCGTAACGATATACGAAAGCCGAGGGCGGGAGTTCGACTATACGGCGGAGCCGAGAATCAAGGCGGCAATCGAGGCCCGGCTCTTCCCGACGGCCCGAGACTTGGAACGTGGACTTACGAGACCTCGATCCAGTCGCCAAAGGGCGGAGTGGACTCAGCGACGGATCTCGATAGTCAACCGCCTCATTGAGAAATACGGGTACTGTGCAGTCTGCGCGGAAGATCTCCTTGAGTACGTGACTGAGCTGCTCCACAACAAGACTATGCTCAGAACCTCTAAAAACCAGGACGTCGAATGGCAGTGGGAGCTCTTCCCGACGCAATCGACCCTGGCGACTAACTCGGACGAGGGCTAGAGATCGAGCGATCCGTTTCGCGCAGGGCCCATGTTAGGCGGAGCGACCCAGATTAGGGCGCTACGTGCGGTTCGTTGATTATTTGGGAGACAAAAGCCATGAGCGTACATCTTGAAGCCGGAGACAAGGCTCCATCCTTTTCCCTACCCTCTTCCGACGGAGGAAGCGTTTCCCTCGACGCCGTGAGGGGCAAGAAGGTGGTGCTGTACTTTTATCCCAAGGATGACACGCCTGGCTGCACAAAAGAGGCGTGCAGTTTCCGGGACAGCAAGGACGATTTGAACGCCGAAGACGTCGTTGTATTGGGCGTCAGCGCCGACGACCTCGACTCGCACCAGCAGTTCATCGACAAGTTCCATTTGAACTTCCCGCTGCTCGCGGATGTCGACAGGACGTGCATCGACGCCTATGGCGTGTGGGGCGAGCGGGAATATCGTGGACGAAGGTACGAAGGCGTCCTCCGCAAGACCTTCCTCATCGGCGAGGACGGCACGATCATGAAAGCCTGGCATGAGGTCGAACCGGAAGGCCACGCCCAGGAGATTCTGCAGGTCGTCCACGGCGGAGGATAACGCCGCCGTTCGCTCCGTGAGTTTTCGCGTTCCCATGAACGTCTCGGACAGACTCGAAGAGCGCCTGACGGGTGTTCGCCTTGCCGTTCTCAGGGAGCTTTCGCAACTCGCCGACGGACATGACATCGATTTGTACCTCGTCGGTGGGTCGGTAAGGGACATTCTCGCGAATGCTCCTCTCAACGACATCGACATTATGGCCTCGGACAACCCCGAGCGGCTCATCGCGTCGATTCACGGACGTGGAGAGGTCGAAATCCGAAAGGCCTCGGCGTTTGGAACGTGGTCGCTGACCTTGCGGGCCGTCGAGGTGGACCTAGCGACGGCCCGACGGGAGACTTACGTGCATCCGGGTGCTCTGCCCAAGGTGTTCCCAGGAACAGTGGAGGACGATCTGGCTCGGCGGGACTTCACAATCAACGCGATGGCGATCTCGCTGACCAAGGACTCGTGGGGCGACCTCCTCGACCCACACGGAGGGCTGGGCGACTTGGAGGGGGGTCTTATTCGCGTGCTCCATGACCGCAGCTTCGAGGACGACGCGACGCGAATACTGCGAGCCGTCCGTTACACATGCCGGCTGAACTTTCAATTGGAATCGTGTACGGGGTCACTGCTTGAGAAGGGCATCGAATACCTGAGAACGATTAGCCCCGACCGCGTGCGCCACGAGATGGAGCGAATCTTCCGGGAACCCTGCGCCTGTGCGATGCTCGAAATGGCGGGTAGGTCGGGAGTCTTGACGGCCATCCATCCGGGACTGCGGGCGGATTCGGTGGCGCTTCGTGTGATTGATGCTCAGGCGATGCAGAAAGACCGTGCGCGGAGGGACGGGTTGATGCTGGGATCGATGGTTCAGTCGATCGCTGAATACAACGTGGAATCGATCGTTGAACGGCTCAACCTGAACGCTGACTGGGCCCGGCTTGTTAGAGACGTGGCCACGGTGCGAGAGCGACTACGGGAACTCGAGGATGAGGACTTGACGAGGAGTCGAGTGTACCGACTGCTTCACGGCCTTCACGAGAACGCCATAGAGTCTTGCGCAATGGCGGAGAGAAACCGTAAGGCGAAGGGATGGCTCCGTCTATATCTCGATGAATTGCAGCACATGCGGCCGCTGCTCACTGGGAGTGATCTGATGGCGCTAGGCGTGAAAGAGGGACCAGCAGTGGGGCAGTTGCTCACGGAACTGTTGGATGCCAGGCTCGACGGGCTCGTGGAATCGGTAGAGGACGAAGAGGAGTTGGTGCGGCGGGCGTTGTCCGACCTTTCAGTCTGACTCTGGATCCGTGGTGAGCCGAATTCAGCGGATCCGTTGGAGGTCTCTTTCGCCTAAGTGGGGACGGAAGCGGTCGACGAACTGGGTCAGGGTTTGTTCCGGAGTCGAGTCTGTCGTGTCGAGTGTGAGCGTTCGCTCGATGAGGCTGGCGTCGAATACCTCGTGGAAGCGCTCGAGGACGAGTGGAATGTCCTGCTCCTTAAGGATGCCGCGAGCGCGTGGACCGGCTGCCATGCGCTTGGCGACTGCGGAGGGATCAGCGGTCACGAGCACCAGCACCATGTCCGGGGCACAGGCAAGTAGTTCTTCGTCCCACTCGCGGGCCCTCTCGGAGCGGTCGGCGAATGATCCGGGTTCACCATAGCCGTAATAGAGTGGAGCATAGACGGCTTCGGCGTAGTAGAAGTCGATGAACAACACGTCGTCGGCACTGAGCAGGCGGGGGTGCAGATGCCGCCAGATGTTGTGCCGCTGGAGTTGCTCCAAAACGTTGGGACGCAGGGACATGATCTGCTCTTCGTCCTCGTCGGTGTTGAGATCGTATTCGGTCTTGCCGATAGTGGCATCGGAATCGTCTGCAGTAATGATCGTGTGTCGGTCGAGGCGCGGAACGACGAAGTGATCGTGCCACCTGACGAGGGACACTGCCATCTGCTCGATCATCCAACGGGATATGTTCCCGGCCAGCATTGACTTGCCGGTGTACTCGCAGCCTATGAGGATGAGGCGCATGGGAGTCTTGAACTGCGGAGGATATTGGCCCGTTCGTGCTTCGATAGGCTCAGCACAAACGGGGGTTGGAGCTACACAGGAACAGCCCCGACGGACTTGTTGAGGGCGGGCATGAGTTCATTGGCGAACAACTCCAGGCTGTTGACCCAGCTTTCCTTGTCGTCCCAGTCGTAGGCCATGGTGACGAGGGTACCGAACTCTCCCGTCTCCTCGATCATGGCAAGGAGCCTGTCGAGGGCGTAGTCCACGTCACCGGCGATGATCTGCTCGCTCATCCAGTAGTCGAGGTCGCAGTCGGCGTCGGACATGGCCTGATCGCCCTTCATCATTCCGCGTCCGTGTCCGCCTCGGTCGAGCAGGTCGCCGATGTAGTTGAAGCCCGCAGCGAGGGAGTTCTTCCTCGCGATGCTCTGCGCCTCCGCGGTCGTGTCGGCGAGGAAGACAGCGCGGGCGATCTTGAAGTCGGAGCGGTCGGGAATGCGTCCCGCCTCAAACGATGCGGTCTCGTAGGTCTCCCAGATATTGGCGACGACGTTCGTCGTGATGAGGCTGTGGGCGAAGGGCTGGAATCCGCGCTGTCCGGCCGCCCTGGCGGTGCCAGAGTTCATGGACGTGATGGGCATAGAGATGGGAGGGTGAGGCTGCTGATAGGGCTTGTGAACGATGCCCAGCCCGACTTCAAGGTCGATGTTCTTTTGCATCTTTATGTTCCAGAAGTCGCCTTCCAGGTTGATGGGGCCGTCCGAAGACCAGAGCTTGAGGATCATGTCGACCGACTCGGCGACCATCTTCGCGGAATCCTTTGGCTCGATGCCAAGGATCTCCAAGTCGGTGGAAACGCTGCCGGGACCGAAGCAGAGGTCGATGCGTCCCTTGCCAAGGTGGTCGAGCATGGCCAGCCTGCTCGCGACGAGAAGAGGATGGTGCTGCTGAAGGCAAACGGGGGCGGGGCCCATGTGCATTGTCTTCGTCTGCGGCATAGCGGCGGCGATGAACAGTTCCGGCATGGTGATGTTTTCGTACGCCATGGTGTGATGCTCGCCGATCCAGAACTCGTCGAAACCCAGCTCGTCAGCGCGGATGGCCAGTTCCATGTCCTCGTCGTAGCATTGCGCCAGGGGTTTTACGGGGTCGTGGAATGGCATGATGAAGATTCCGGATCTAATGGGCGGCATGGCTGATCCTCGCTGAATTCGGGTGGTCGTATTCAGGGGCAATTGTCCACGAGCGATGCGGGCATTGCAAGGTGTGATGAATGCGCGCCTGATGCCCGGTCTCGGGATGGGGAACATGGATTCGCAGGGATGGCGGTGCTGGGATGACGCGAAGGCCGTTATCGCAGCAATCCTTCATATCGGCAACCCGGCCGACACCGCCAATCACACAAGCATGGCCGGTGTGTCCGTACTTACGTGTCGGGTGGCCGGGGGCTCGATGCCGGCCTCCACCGGAATGACCGTGTGGAGTCGTGCTGGTTGTGAGGGGCGGGTTTGAAGTCCCCCCAAAGGAGTGCGGTAGGCCGTGGGTTATTCTCAGAATAGCCCCTAGTGCCGGCTGCCACTGACGCCACCAACTATAAGAATAGTAGGGCCGATTTGCGATTCGCCCCTACTACTGCAGATTTGCCCGGGGTTCTTTCAGGGTAATGACATGTAGCAGGTCTACGTAGGGGGACTGATTGACTTATCTTCCCATAAATGCTACAAGTGTGGGCAGAAAGTTTGGACAGGCATCTGAGTGCCGTTTCTTTTCATCATTCAAAGAGGAGAGTTCTCATGCGACGAACACTTTGGAACTTGAAGGGGTTGGCGGCCCTAGTGGCAATCGTCACCATGGTCGCGGCTCTAGCGTGTGAGTCGTCGGAAGAGCCTGACCAGCCCCTACCGGCGGCTGCAGCGGCACCGGCGGCACCGGCGGCTGCCCCCGCTGAGGCGCCGGCAGTAGACTTACCAGCTCCGCAAGCCCAGCAGCAGCCCGCGCCGGCCGCGCCGGCTCGACCAGCTGACCAGCCCGCCGCCGCCGTAGGTGCGGGCGTCGCAGGAAGTGTCGGATCAGCTGGCGCCCGTGAGGGCGAAGACCCGACCGAGGCCATGGCAGACTTCCAGTACGAGGCCCCGAAGCTGGAACCGGGCGATTATCCGTCGCACCAGTGGGACGGCCCGATTCCCACCAAGTTCAATGAATCTCCACAGTCGGCAGCGCTTGCTAAGTCCGGGGACATTCTCCCGCTGGAAGAGCGGCTTCCGGTGCACGAGGACATCTGGGTGATCGCTCCGTATGACGAGATTGGCGTCTACGGCGGAAACATGCGGATCACTACGCACCACATCAAGACGCTGGACCATCTTGCGGTCACGAGCCTAGTAAATGGAGACCCTATTGGCGCGAGCGAGCCCCGCCTCATCAAGGGCTGGGAAGTGAGCGAAGACGGACGGAAGTACACCTTCACGAACCGTCGTGGAGCACGATGGTCGGACGGTTATCCGATGACCATTGAAGACGTCAGGTTCGCGATGGAAGACCTGATGTACAACACGGAACTCAATCCGAACCTCCCAGCCGAGTTGAAGTCGCAGATAACCGGAAATCCGGCGCAGTTTGCCGTAGTCGACGACGTGACGTGGACGATCGAATTCGACGACCCGTACTTCGACCTCGCAAGCTCCCGTCATATGTGGGGGTCTTCCAAGACTCGGGGATGCCCGCGCTGCTACTACGCGCCTTCTCACATCTATAAGCGCTATCACGCAAAGTACAACCCGGATGAGATTGATGCTCTGATGGCCGAGTACGAGCAGGACAACATTCGAGGTCTACAGAACAGGGTTGACAACATCCGCACAGGCCCCGGCAACGATTGGCGCCAGACCGGACCGATTCCGACGGAGTTCGACCCGAACTTCATCTACAAGGGTGACATATACACTCCGGCAATGTCGGAACTCATCCAGACGCGATGTTGTGACGGCGGACGGGCTGCGGTGCGG
>JAPOPA010000002.1 GCA_026713145.1 Chloroflexota bacterium | reverse complement strand
TCCGGTGGCGGAGCGAGAACGGGATGACGGAGCCCTTCCAGAACAAGAGGACGACCAATCCGTACCCGGCTATGCGGTGGATGATGATGAAGACCGCCTCGTCGCGCGAGCCGGAGACGAGTCCCCAGAACCCGCTGACGAATTCGATGGTCACAAAGACCAGAATCAGTATGTTGACCCAGGGGTGTTTCACGTTGTTGTCACTCGGGGCGCAATTCCAACTCGCTGCGATCCCGATTCAATTGCACTGGTTTAACCGGATGGATTCCCACGTTCGCGGGAATGACGGCGAGGTTTCCCATGGGGGTGCATATCAGGAATTGCAGTGTGGTCAGAATTAATTTGAAGAACATCCGGTTCACCTTCGCAGAAGCAGTCCGGGCTGACAGGTGCGGCAGTAGCTCGTAATGCGCTGATTTGCGGTTAACTGGCTGATTGTGGTGCCGCAGCGCGGACATGGTTCTCCTCCCCTATTGTGCACCTTCAGGAAGTCGCGGCGCTTGCGATGGATGTCCCCGGCCATAGCCTCTCGCACGTGATCGACGGCATCCCGCATCACCTTCGCGGAAGCGTCGAGAATCCGCTTAAGGTCATCGTCGCCCAGATCCCGCTTCTTGCGGAACGGGTAGATCTCGGCTTCCCAGAGGATCTCGTCGACGTATGCATTACCTATGCCCGATATCACCCTTCCTCGCGTGATGATGCCCTTGATCTCTCCACGAAACGGTCGGAGCCGCCCCTTGAAATCTTCCAGAGAAAGGGGCTCGTCGAGTGCGTCCGGTCCCATCTCGGCGAATTGGGGTATTTGCTCCATCCGGTCGGGTGAGACGTAGTAGACACGGCCCATCTGCCTTTCATCGATATAACGTAACTCGCGCCCGTTGGACAGCGCCAGGGTGAAGCATGTCCGCTTGAATACCTTGTCAGATGGATCCGACCACTGGAACCCGCCGGTCAGCATCGGGTTGACGACGAAAAGGCGGTCGTCGCCCAGGACCAACGTCAAGAATTTGCCCTTGCGCCGGACGTCTTCAATGGCGCGTCCCAAGATGTCGGTCTCGAAGCTGCCCGCCATGGAGCGGAGCACACTTGGCCTCAAGACCCGTGCAGACTCGACGCTCGCGCCAACCGCACGCTCGGTGAGAAAGCACTTGACCACCTCCAGCTCGGGGGCCTCCGGCATTGGTGCAGACTCCTTAGAGGTCTGGGTTCAGATGTTCAATCCGCGTGTCGGCGATATGGGTTGAGGTGCAATCCTGACTTTTCTACCCTCGGTCTCTCTTGATCCTGAACGCTCCACTTGACGATTGTACTTCACTTCAAGACGGGATTCTCGGCCAGGTATGAGCGCAATGAGCACCCAAAATGTTGTCTGCCCTGGCAAGCGTATGCCGGTTTCGACCCTTGCGTGGAAGGTATCGAAGGCAAAAGGGGCCGACGTGATGAAGCAGTACGTGGGTTGCCACCCTCCCCGCCCGGAATGAGAACGGCGATGGTAGCCAAGTGTAAGAAACTACAATCTCTCCCTCCACGAGCTCTGTACTCTCTGTAGTAAACCGACCCCGTATTGGCATGCCTACCCTCATGTGCTGGGATATGATGGATAGAGGAAATGGCCTAACTACTATCGATGCAGCCAGACGAACCACAGCTCGTTGACCGGAGCCGGGACGGGGATCTTTCGGCGTTCAACGCCATCGTCGAGCGGTACCAGTCGCAGGTCTACAACGTCTCCGCTCGGATATTGGGCGACCGACACCTTGCCGAGGACGTCGCGCAGGAGACCTTCATCAAGGCGCACCGGTCGCTCAACGGCTTTCGGGGCGGCAGTCTGCGGGCGTGGCTTCTGCGCATAGCGTCCAACCTCAGCCTCGACGCGACGCGGTCACGAAAGCGCCGCCCGGCGGAGTCGCTCGAAGAAGCGGGCGAACGTCCCGGCTTCTTCGTCCCCTCAGAAGGGCCGGGCCCCGAGCAGGAAGCCCTACGGGGTGAACTGCGCGAGACTATCCAAGAATGCATCATGTCTCTCCCTGCCGATCAGCGTGCGGTCGTCGCGCTGGTCGACGTACAGGGCTTGTCTTACGACGAGGCGGCCGAAGTCATAGGGAGCGCAGTCGGCACGGTGAAGTCGAGGTTGGCCAGAGGCAGGAGGCGCTTGAGAGACTCGCTCATGGAGCACCGGGAACTTTTGCCTGCACAATTTCGTCAGATAGACAGAGGACGTGCAAGCGATGGTTAGGCTGTTCGGACGGGCGGAACAAAGGCGGCACGAACTCCTGTCGGCCTACGTCGACGGAGAGGTTACCGCCGAAGAGGCCCGCGAGGTCGAGGAGCTTCTCGCCGATTCCGAGGACGCGCGCCGGGAACTGGCCGAGCTTCAAGCGACGGTGGATCTCGTCCAACTGCTGCCGGAGCTGGAACCGCCACGGTCCTTCGCGCTGGACGCAGCGCCGAAGAAACGGTGGACGCTGTGGTGGCCGTCCGTACGAACGACAGGACTGGCAACATCGGTCGCGGCGATGCTGCTGGTCGGACTGGTAGCGGGAGATATGCTGAACGTATTGGAGCAAGCTCAGTTCGGAGGTGACGACTCGGAGTACGCGTCGGATGACTCGGCGTTCGCGCTCGCCGATGCGCCTGAGCCCGCTGTACAAGAGTCAGCGGCGGCGGTAGCCATGGATGCTCCCGCGTCGCCGGAACCGGAAGTTGCGGTGATGAGGAGCGTCGCAGGCCAGGAGGAGTCAGCCCAGGCCCCGGCTGCTCCGGCAGCGGCCGCACCGTCGATGGCAAGAATCGAGTCGAGCGAGGAACCGGCACCGGCGGCAGCCATGCAACAGGACACGGCGGAGGCAGCGTCGCAGACGGATGAAGCCGAATCGAGCGAGGAGCCCCCGGTCGCAATGCGGCAGGCAGTGGTAGAGGAAGCGCCGGAGGCGATGGAGGCTCCCACGGCGCAGGACACGGCGGAGCAAGCGCCACAGGCGATGGAGTCACAATCTAGCGAGGCGCCAGAGGCAGCCTTGCAGCAGGACATGACGGAGCAAGCGCCGGAGGCGATGGAGGCACAATCTAGCGAGGCGGCGGAGGCTCCCAGGCAGCAGGACACGACGGAGCAAGCGCCGCTTTCTTCGCAAGAGGTCCAAGCTGACGAGGTCTTCGACGACCCAGATTTCGACAGCGTCGCGCTTCCGCTGGCAGAGCTTCAAATCTTCGCGGCCATCCTCGCCATCGTATTGAGCGGAGCGACGCTAGTTGCAGTCCGAAGACGGAGGAGGTCCGTCCTTTAGAGTTGGTGGTGCGAGAGAAAGTCAAAATCGAGACTGAAGAACTTACAGGAAGTCATAGGAGGAAAGAGAAATGAGCGTTGTGAAGAGCGTAGTCTTGGCAATCGGTCTATTTGGGATCGTGATATTTGCGGTCGCGTGCGGCGACGACGATGATGAGGGTCCTGCGTCGCCGGCGGTCGCGAGCGTTGCCGCGTCGGCCGTAGGGTCTGCGGCGGAGAGCGCCCCCGCGTCCACGTCGAGTTCGCCGCGGGCTGCCGGTGGCGCCGCGTCTGCCGGAGCTGCGCCACAGTCGGCCGCGCCACAGGTTGCGTCCGCATCGACGGAGGCGGGCATCTGGGTGACAGGAACGGGAGCGATGAGTCTATCGCCCGACATCGCGCTCATACGGCTCGGCGTGGAGTCGACATCCCCGTCGGTAACCGAAGCGCGGGATGAGGCGGCTACCGCCATGGATGCGGTTGTTACAGCCGTCAAGGCGCAAGGCCTCAGCGACGAGGACATCCAGACGACGTCTTTCAACATATGGCCGGAGTACCAGTACCAAGAGGTCATTACCAATGGCATCCGCTCGAACACCCGCGTGCTGACGGGCTACCGAGTGAGCAACGACGCGGTCATCAAGGTCCGCGACCTCGACGCGGTCGGCACGATCATCGACGACGTGGTGGACGCGGGGGGAGACGCGGCGAGGATCAACGGGATTGACTTCTCCATCGAGGATCCCGGCGCCTACACGACCGAGCTCCGCGAGGACGCCGTGAACGCCGCGCTGGAGCATGCGGAGCACTTCGCATCGCTCACGGGGGTCACCCTCGGGAAGCTCGTATATGTCACCGAGATTGGCGGCGACACGCCCATCGTCCAACCTGTCGCCGAGAGAGCGGGATTTGCCGTGGCAGCCCAAGCTGCCGCTCCCGCCACCGGCATCAGCGGCGGATCGCTCGACCTAACGCTGACGGTGCGCGCAGGGTTCGCCATCGAGTAGGGCCACCCGTAGGAGATTGCCAAGGGGGGCGGGTTCGAAACCCGCCCCTACCTGTTCCCGTCTCTCAGCCGCTCCGACGCTTTCCTGAGACCGCCGAAGCGGAGGCGAAATAGCCCCATCATGTCGTCGTAGGCAGTCTTGACGATCTTGACCCGCGTGTCCGGGTCGTCCGTCCATGTCACCGGCAGTTCGAAGATTCGGAAGCCGTTCTTCTCGGCGAGGATCAGCAGTTCGGTATCAAAGAACCACCCGTTATCGATCACCAGTGGCGCAAGGTCGCGCGCAGCCTTCCGACTGATAGCCTTGAAGCCGCACTGCGCGTCGCGGAACTTCACGAAGAACATCGAGCGGATGATGAGGTTGTAGGACCGCGAGACTACTTCGCGCTTGAGCAACCGCCCCATGACGTTCGACTCCCTGTGGAGCCGTGATCCGACAGCAAGGTCGTATCCGCCAGTCGCAAGTGAGTCGATCAAGGGCGGTATCGCCTCAAGCTCGGTCGAGAGGTCGACATCCATGTAGGACAGGTAGTCCGTGTCGCTCGCCAGCCACGCGGTGCGGAGCGCCCTGCCACGTCCGCGTTCCTCCAGCCGCAGGTACCCAACCTCCTCGAAACTGCTCGAAAGCTCCTTGCACACAGCGGGCGTCCGGTCGGTCGAGCCGTTGTCGGCAACCACGATCCGCCAGTCGTAGGACTGCATGGTCTCGCTCAGAAACCCATGGAGGCGTTCTACGGAGCCGGGCAGCGCCCGCTCTTCGTTCAGTACGGGGATAACGAACTCGACGGACGGGGAAGGGGACATGGTGGTAATTGACAGTATATCGCGTTGAAGGGGCTTAGACGTTTCACGGGTGCTGGGTCCCGCCCTCATCGGCACCTTCCGTCAATAGCCTCTGCCACCCTCTCGGAAATATTCGGAGGCGGAACATCGCACAGGTGCTCCTTGAGTGTCTCGAACAGCGCCTCCGTGACGATGCGATAGCCGGGACCGGCGGTGTGCACATAGTCGATGTAGACGGGGGTTTCTATCGTGGAGAAGACGTCGTTGAGGTCGTGGACGTTGGAAGGGAGGGTACCGTGGTTTCGCCGTTCTTCGAGGAGGGTGGACATCTCGGCCCTAGTGGCCATGATGTGCGTCATGGCGCGAATTTCGAGGTGTTCAGAGAGTATGCGCCTCTCGGATACGTGGAGCGGCTTCCCGTCGGTCCAGAGGCCGGGTTGCAGGACGAACAGCGACGTGAATCCGAACTCGGAGGCGTACGCCGTTACAAGCTCACGGTTTGCCAGCCAGACGTCCAGCGCCTGCCCGCCCAGGAAGCGGAAGTTGGCGTCGAGGAATCTTGGCGTTATGTCTATGTCGGCATCGTCCTGGCGAGCGCGGGCCGACACTCTCCGGGCTTCGAGTCTGTCGAGGACGATGCGCGTCGCCTTGTAGATGCCGAGCGAGCGGGCGAACTCGCGCCGCCGCTCGGAGGGCACCTCACCGAATTGGAAGCGGTCGCGGATGCGGTGAAGGCTGACGTGCGACCCGGGCACCTCCGGCCAGTTGGACGCGGCGGCAGCGTCGTTGATGCCATCATAGAAGACGACCACGTCGGGGCGCTTGCCCGCCTGCAGCTCGCGGTAAAGGAAGACGACCTCCTGCGTAGAGACGTATCCGCGCTCGCC
>JAPOPA010000003.1 GCA_026713145.1 Chloroflexota bacterium | reverse complement strand
GGAGGTGGGATGGGGGTTAGGTCAGCGGCGGGACCCCCTTCTCCGTGTCTCTCCCCCGGCGGGGGAGAGATTGTGGGTGACTAGATGAGAGTAGCCGACGCTCGGCACGGCCCAGTCCGTGTGGGATATCACGGCTCATGGTGAATGGCGGTGGGTCATTTACCTCCATTACGAACGAGAATGTGACCTCCGGCGTTGTAGAACTAAATGGTGATCGCGCATTTAATTGCATGAGGCGGTACATGGATTTGAGAGGAGTGTCTGACATGAAAAGGGGATTTCTTCCGGTAATCGCGATAGCGCTGGTCTATGTCGGGCTCCTCGCATGCGGGGACGACTCGACTACGACGCAGCCCGTGGCTGTTGAGACTGCTCCCTCAGTCGAGCCGACAGCCGTTCCCACGGCGGAACCCACGGCGATGCCGGAACCTACTGCAACGGCCATACCGACGCCGGAGCCCACCGCGGAACCTACGGCCACTCCGCCGCCACCTCCGCCCGCGACGGCCGTACCGGAGCCTGCGTCGACGGTGGGCAGTGACATGAACCTCTCGGAGGAGTGTTTGACGGGGGGAGGGCTCGACGATGCGTCGACCATCCTCCTTTGCGGAAGAGAGGCCATTCAGCAGGTCGAGAGTTTCGCCTTCGAAGGGGACATCGATCTGCTGGCGCTCTTCCCTGTCGATGGAGCGGGTCCAGGGGAAGGGGTGATAACAATGAGCGGGACAACTGTGGCGCCAGACAAGCTCCGAATCACTGTGTCGTTGGAGGCCGAGGGGGAGAAGATTGAGATAAACGCGGTGATGGTAGGGCAAGATGCCTACGTTCAAGACCCCGAATCAGGGGAATGGTTCAAGGGAGTGCCGCCGGAGGCGGACTTTCTGGTGTCGATGCAGATGGTCGGATATCTCCAGGTCCCGAACGACCCAAATGCGGCTCTGAAGGAAACCGTGGAACTCGAAGACGGCACCACAGGATACGCGATAGTGTCGGACCAGTCGGGTCCGGGAAGCGGGATGTCGTCCGTTGGACTTCCGGGAGGAATTCTCACGTGGATAGTGGGGGTTGATGATTTCCTGACGAGGGAGGCCCGGGTCTCCATAGAGGGTCTAAGCGATGAGCCGGTGGATATCATGAGCATGAGCTATGGCGGATACAACGAAGAGTATGAGATTGAGCCGCCGGCGGAGTACTCTGCGCTACCTGTTGACGCGATGCTATCGGGACCTCCGGGAGTTGCGGCGGTAGTAGGTCTGATGAAGAACGACGACGGGGACGTGGAGGTGATGTTCGATAAGCCGGTGCAGGTGCAGGGCACGGTCGAGTTGTATGTGCTGGAACCGACTACGGGTGGTTGGGGCCTGCCTCTGGTCGGTGGGAGCGGAACGGACACGCTCATCTTCGATGGGGACGCCGAGGGCAAACCCACGCTTGTTGCCGGCGAGAGTCAGATAGCGGGGTTCTCGTTCCCGGACGAGGAATCGCGGCTCGTGGACGCGGACGGGACAGGGGTGAACCTGAATATCGATCTGTGGATGTATAAATAGGGGGTGGCTCGGGCTTAGGGCTATCTACTCACAGACCTGCAGGGCCAAATCCGCTAAGTCACTGTCACCAACGGTTGCCAGTCCCGTAGGCACGCAGCCGGTGAATTGGTTGCCTGCGAGTCGCCAAGCTGTGAGGCTGTGGCTACTGAGGGCACCCAACTGCACCGGTATTTGACCGGACAGTTCGTTTTCGCGGAGCCACAGGCGCTCCAAATTGGTCAGTTGTCCCAGGGAAGCGGGGATTGCGCCGGTCAGCATATTTCCGTGGAGCCACAGGAAGCGGAGGCTGTCCAGATCGCCCAGTGATTCGGGTATCTCGCCGTCGAGCATGTTGCGGTGGAGTCGCAGTCGTTGGAGGGCGGTCATGCTGCCCAGCTCAGACGGGATATTGCCGGTCAGTCTGTTGCTGTGCAGGTTCAGGTCCCAGAGGTTGGTGAGCTTTCCCAGCTCCGGCGGGATGTTGCCGGTGAGACGGCTGGTGTGGAGCCAGAGGTACCGAAGGTCGGACATGTTTCCCAACTCGGGAGGTATCTCGCCGCCCAGCAGGTTGTGATGGAGGTAGAGGTACCTGAGGTTGGTCATGTCGCCGAACCAAGCCGGAATGCCGCCGGTGAGGAGGTTGCTCTGAAGCTTCAGACGTTCGAGAGAGGTCATGCCGCTCAGGTTGGGAATCGTGCCGCTGAGCTGATTTCCCCAGAGCCAGAGTTCTCGCAAGTTGGTCATATCGTTCAGCCAGGTGGGAAGGGAGCCGGCGAGGTCGTTGTTCGCGATGTAGAGCTGCTCGAGGCGGGTCATGTTGCCGAGGTCGGGTATGGCCCCACTCAGGCTGTTTGTGTGGAGGTTCAGGACTACGAGGTTGGTGAGGCGGTCCAAGTCCTCGGGGATGGAGCCGCTCAGGTTGTTGTTGCGTAGGTTGAGGTAGGTCAGGTTTGAGAGGCGGCCCAACTCGGGTGGGATCGATCCGCCCAATTCGCGATAACGAAGGTCGAGCCACGCGACGCGCGGCGGAGATCCGCGGAGGGTGACGCCGTCCCAGTCAGCTATGGGCGTATTGGCCGACCAGTTCAGAGGGGAGGGGTTGGCACTCCCCTGCAGGAAGTCGGCTACGATTACGAGCGTCTCGCAGTCTGAGACGAGGCCGGGGTTGTTTACATCGTTCACGGCACCTTCGGTTACGCAGGTATGGTCGCTGCAGAACGGTAGGTTGAGACTATCGAAGTCGTGCTGCTGCAGGACACGCAATCCGTCGGGGAGACAGCCGCTCAGTCGATTTCCGGCGAGAGTGAGATCAGTCAGGTTGGTGAGGTTGAGAAGTTCTGCAGGGATTAGGCCGGTGAACCGATTGTCGTGGAGGAGCAGTAGTCGCAAGTTGATGAGTTCGCCCAACTCCGGTGGTATCGCTCCGGTCAAATCGTTTTGAGAAAGAGCAAGTTTGGTTAGATTAGCAAGGGCGGCAAGTTCGACAGGGATTTCCCCGCTAAGTTCGTTGCCATAGAGAGTCAATTCCTGAAGGGGGGAGAGGTTGCCCAATTCGGTCGGAATTTCTCCAGACAAGAGGTTTCTGTTTAGGTGCAGCAATTCCAGGTTGGGAAGGCTGCCCAGTTCGGGAGGAATATGTCCGGTCAGCCGGTTGTTGTCGAGGTGCAGCCTTTCCAGCTTTGTGAGGCGGCTCAGCTCGGGGGGAATGGGCCCGCTCAGCCGGTTCCAGCCGAGCCCGAGTTCCTCCAGGTTGACCAGCTTGCTAAGTTCAGCCGGTATTGGCCCGCTAAACTGACTTCCAGCAAGCTGCAGGTTTACCAAGTTGGTGAGTTCGCCGAGCCAGGCGGGTATCGGACCGTTTAGCGGCGCGCCTCCCATTCGCCACGTCTCCAGTTTCCTGAGGTTGCTCAGTTCGTCCGGGATTGGACCTGACAGGTTATTGCCAAAGAGGTTGATCGATTTCAGGTTTGTGAGGTTACCCAGTTCGGCTGGAATCGGACCAGTCAGGCGATTGTCGTTGAGAAACAACTGCTCAAGGTTGGCAAGACTCCCCAGTTGTGGTGGGATAGGCCCCGTCAAGTGATTAAAGCGGAGTATGAGCTCTTGCAGTTCTGAGAGCTGTTCCAGTTCAGGCGGTATGGGGCCGGTCAGCCAATTCGAACCCAGAACCAATGACCGGAGTTTACTGAGGTTGCCGAGCTCAGCCGGGATCGTGCCGGTTAGTTTCGTGGAAGGCAAGCCTCTCCTGAGGTCAATGCTCACTACGCGGCCTCTTTCTATCGACAAGCCGTCCCAGCTATAGATGGACAGGTTCTCGCTCCAATTCAGTGGCCGATCCCCCCGCAGGGTGTCGCGTGAGGCGAGGAGGGCCTCGCAGTCGGAGACGAGGCCGGGATTGTTGGCGGGGTTGGGGACGGCGCCGCCGGTGGAGCAGTCGCAGAACGGGAGGCCGAGGTCGTCGAGGTCGTTGTTCTGGACGCCTTGCAGGCTCGCCGGGATGCATCCTGTCAGTCGGTTACCGGAGAGGTACAGTTGATTCAGGTTCAATAGGCCGTTAAGCTCCGGAGGTATTACCCCGGTCAAAAGGTTGTCGTTAAGGGATAGGGATACAAGGCTGGCTAGTTTACCGAGCTCCGAAGGGACGCTACCCGTCAGTCGATTGTAATTGAGCGATAGTGCTCTCAGTCCAGTTAGGCTCCCCAGCCAAGTAGGGATATCTCCACTCAAGTCGTTGCCACCTACGGTTAGCACCTCCAAGTTGGACAGGTTCTTCAGGGAATCCGGCAACTCTCCGGTCAGTTGGTTGTGACTCAGGTACAACAGCTCCAGCTTGGACAACCGACCAAGAGAGGGAGGAAGCTCACCGGTCACTTGAGTGAACCTGATGTCCAAGAGAGTCAGTTCCTGGAGGTCTCCCAGCGAGACAGGCAGCTCCCCTGTGAACTGGTTGTGGCCGACACCCAGTAACCTAAGCTCTGCGAGATTGCCCAGTTTTGACGGCAATTCTCCACTCAACTCATTGCTAACGAGTATTAAACTCTTCAAATTGGAGAGTTCCAGCAGAGTGTCCGGAATCACACCGGTCAGCCGGTTATCGCCGAGACTAAGGCCTACGAGGTTGCCGAGTTCATTGATCCAGACAGGCACTTCACCTGTGAGTTGATTGCGACTGAGAGACAGCGTCCCAAGTTGGTCCAGTTGCCGCAGGGACTCCGGTATTTCTCCAGTGAGTTGGTTGCCATCAAGAGTCAATTCGCGGAGCTCAACTAAATCCCCGAAGGTTGCAGGGAGCTGTCCCATTAGCTCGTTGTCATTCAGAGCCAATTCTCGCAGGTTGACCAAATCGCCCAAAGATTCCGGTATACCCCCGGTCAACCGGTTTCGGCCGAGACTCAAGATCTGCAGGCTGCTGAGGTTGCCCAGTTCCGACGGTATGGCGCCGATCAACTGGTTGTGTTCATACAGGCTAGAGGACAGATCCAGGACTTTCAGGTTGGAGAGGGAGCCCAGTTCAGTTGGAATCCTCCCGGTGAGCTGGTTGTCTCTAAGGTGCAGGTACTTCAGGTTTGACAGGTCTGCAAGACCAGCTGGAATTTCGCCAGTCAACCCCCACCCCAAGAGATTCAACTTGGTTACCCGCTGCGGGGTACCAACAATGGTGATGCCATCCCAGTCCGTAATCGGTAGAGCAGCCGACCAGTTGAGGGTGGCGGTTCCGGCGAGGGTGTCGCGTGAGGCGATTAGGGCCTCGCAGTCGGAGACGAGGCCGGGATTGTTGGCGGGGTTGGGGACGGCGGCGCCAGTGGAGCATGTAGGGGTTGTGCTCGTTTGGGCCAGGAGTGGACGGACTGCGAAGAAGAATACAGCCGACAGAACGATGAGGGTGACGGCCAAAGCGACCAGGAATGTGGGGCGGTTCCGTAGTGCCATTGTCCAGCGTTTCCTGTTACCGACACTCAGGAGCGGGTTGCGGCCATGATACGCATGTGTAGGGAGCGGTGCAATTGAGGAATAGGATAGAGTTCTTGGGCGGATGAGATCGTCCGACAGTGGGCGGGAGTCACATAAGGGGATGGTGAAGTGAGCCTTTTGCCGTCAGAATAGGTGCACACTATGAAGTCTCCCTGAGAATTACGCTGGCGTTAGACGATGACGTAGCCGAAGAACTGCTGGAGCATGCGCGGCATCAGGAAAGGGCATTCGAGCAGGTGGTCAACGACACGGTGCGGCGGGGAATGTCACCCGACGTTGGGGAAATTCGACTCCCGATTGTCGGGTTGTGCCCAATCACAGCGCACTGGCTTCGGCAATCGACCCAATGAAGCTGAAACAGATTAGCAACAAACTTGAAGACGAGAAATTCGGCGACGGACCGACCGCAATTTGATAGTCCCGGACATCAATCTCGCTGGATATTCCCGCAATGAGGGAACTCCTCGTCATGACTCGGCGAGACGTTGGTGGGAAGGTCTGATCAACGGTCCGGAGGGAGTCGTTATTCCGTGGATCGTGTCAGCGGGTTTCGTGCGGTTGATGACCCATCCGTGGGTGCTTGTTAGACGAGCGACCATTTTAACGAAATCCTCCCAGGCAAGAGCCAGGCAGTCACATTCGCAGTGGGCAAATTGACCGGAAGAGATGGCATACCTCGCGGGCTAATCCTGACGCCGTTTGCGGAGGGGGAGCTGGGGAGACTACGGGCAAGGCTCGACGTGCAGTACGAGAGCTGGATGGAGTCGCGGCGGATGCACGACCCGGAGGAGCTGGCGGGGAAGCTGAACGGGCTGGGGGCATCGGTGCTGGTGGTAGAGTTGGACTTCGTGTTCGAGGACGTGTTCGAGGCTGTGCCCAGTCTCAGGTTCGTGGGGGTCTGCAGGGGGGCTACGAGTCAAGTCGATATCGAGGCGGCGACGGCGAACGGGGTTGCAGTGGTCAACACGCCGGGGAGGAATGCGCAGGCGGTAGCGGAGCACGCTCTTGGGCTGATGCTGTCTCTGGCGAGACGCATCCCGGAGGGGCACAGCTATGTCAAGGGCGGGCGATGGCGGAATCCCGTGGGGGCGTACGTCGAGTTGAGAGGCGTGGAGCTTCGGGGCAGGACGCTGGGCATCGTGGGACTGGGGGCCGTCGGTCGACGACTGGCTGAGATTGCTGGGGCGATCGGCATGGAGTGCATCGCGTCTGATCCCCATGTGGTCGTTCCACCGGAGGGGGTCTGCCTGAAGGACCTGGACGAGGTGCTGGTAGACTCGGACTTCGTGTCGATTCACGCGCCGCTGACTGGTGAGACCGAGGGGCTGTTCGACTCCCGCAGGCTTGCGCTGATGAAGCGGACGGCGTACTTGGTAAACCTCTCGGATGCGAGGATCGTGGATAGGGACAGCCTCGTTGATGCGCTCGTAAGCAGAGCGATTGCGGGCGGCGCGTTCGATGTCTTCGAGACTCATCCCATCGCTCCCGATCATCCGCTGCTGAGGCAAGACAACGTGGTGCTGACGCCGCACGTGGGCGGAGCTACCGAAGAGACGATCGGGCGGTACTCCAAGATGATGACGGACGAAATACTTCGATTTCTAAACTGCGAGAGACCGGTCAATCTCATCAACCCCGATGTCTGGGAAGAGCATTGAGCGACAGGCACATAGTCGTTGTGGACGCGGGTACGACACGGATCCGCTGCCTCGTGTTCGATTCCAAGGGCGAGGTTGTGGTCCAGCGCTCCTGCGCCTGGAGCTACGTCGAACGTGACGAGCTATCGCCTTATACGCGGGAGTTGGACGCGGACGGTGTTTGGAGGTCAACGGCGCGTCTGATTGCGGAATGCGTCGGCGACGGCAAGGTTGATGCCCACCGGATTGCGGCAGTAACGGTGACGAGCCAGAGGCAGGGAGTCGTGTTCCTGGATGGGGACGGCGGCGTTCTGTATGCAGGGCCGAATATGGATCTGCGGGCGGTGTTCGAGGGGGCGGCTATCGACGAGGCGATGGGTGGGCGCGTGTTCGAGGTGACAGGCAGGCTACCGTCCTTCTTATTCACGGCAGCCAAGCTACGCTGGTTCAAGCAGCACCGGCGGGACTTCTACGACAGGATTGAACGTGTGGTCACGCTCGCGGACTGGCTGCGGTGTAAGCTGTCGGGGGAGCTAGTAAGCGAAAGAACGCTGGCGACCGAGGCAGGGCTGCTCGATATTCGCAGGGGTGTTTGGTGTACGGAGTTGTTCGAGGAATTAGGAGTAAGGGCGACTGAGAACGTTCCCATCGAGAGGGCGAGTACTGCAGTTGGGGGTGTTCGTGGTGAAGTCGCGGACGTCATCGGGGTGCCGGAGGGTGTGCCGGTCGTCGTATCGGGTGCGGATACACAGTGCGGGCTTCTTGGGCTCGGAGTGAGTCGAGCCGGGCAGGTGGGGTCAGTCGCGGGATGGAGCATACCGCTGCTCATGCTCACTGACCGGCCTGTGTTCGACCAAGAACGAAGGATTTGGACGGGATGTCACGTGGGTCAGGGGCTGTGGAGCCTGGAGAGCACATGCGGTGACGCGGGCAACTCGTACCGGTGGGTGGCAGATACGATGTGGGTGGGAGAGTCCAGACCGTTTGAGAGCATGGACGCGGCGGCGAGGGATGTCCCGGCGGGGTCAGAGGGGGTGATGTCCTACTTTGGGGCATCTCGAATGGACATGAGCAAGATCGGAATGCGAGCAGGCGGGTTCATCTTCCCGATACCAATGACGTACAGCGGCCTCGGACGAGATCACGCGACGAGGGCGGCGTTGGAATCCATAGCGTACGCGGTACGGGCGAATCTGGAACAGTTGGAGTCGGTGCGAGGCGCCCCAGCCTCCAGAATTGTGGTGGGCGGCGGTATGATAGCCACGACGGAGTGGGTGGAGATGCTGCCGAACGTGTTGGGGCGTCCAATCGAGGTGGCCGCGGTGCCGAATGTCACGGCGGCGGGGGCTTACTTCACGGCAACAGCGGCTCTGGACGGTCACAGTTCGCTCCTCGAATTGGTGGAGGCGAGCGCGGCAACAAAGACTATGGAGCCGAGTCCCATCGACTCGGCGGAGTATGACGATTATTATCAGCGCTGGGTGGCAATGGGCGAGCATCTGGAGATGGCGGGGGTCTAGGAGTGGAAGGTGTTGATTCCTTTCAAGTCGTCTATTTTCCACTAGGCCAAGTCGTTGTCCTCCGGGAGAGTGGGAGTGGCGGGCACGTATATGTTTGTTCAACAAGGAAGATGGATTCCCGCCCCGTATCGGGGTACGGGGTGACGTTCCTTCGCGGGAGTGAGGATGATAGGTAACGCGGAAGTATGCAATGAACACTGAACGAGTTAGGGAGCAGGTGGCTGAGGTCGCGAGGAAGATGGCCGAGCTTGGTCTCGTGTCGGGGACGAGCGGGAACGTGAGCGCTCGGCTGCCGGACGGTCTCATGGCGATCACGTCCATGGGCAGGGGCTACATGGATATGAAGGCCGACGACATCGTCGTCGTGGACGGCGATCTAGATCCCGTTGAGGGTGACTTGACGCCGTCGTCGGAGTCGCTGCTGCACGCTGCAATCTACGGTGCACGTGCGGACGTTGGAGGCATAGTCCACACCCACGCGGTGTACTCGAGCGCCGTCGCGGCGGCGGGCATGGCGATACCGCCGATTGTGGACGAGATGGTGGTGACTCTTGGCGGTGAGGTGCAGGTGTCGGAGTACGCGCCACCGGCTTCGGAAGAGGTGGCGGGGCGGGTATGTGAGGCTCTAGGGAATCGAGACGCCGCACTGATCCGCAATCATGGAGCGGTCGCGGTGGGAGCGGACCCCGAAGCCGCTTTGAAGGCCTCGGTGCTCACCGAGCGGATCGCTCAGATTTTCGTGCTGTCGTCAGCTATCGGGCGTCCCACTGCCCTACCGGAAGAGGTGGTGGCGTCGGAGGCCGCGATATTCGAGATGCGAAGGGCTGCCCGACGCGAGAAAATGCGCTAGACTCAGAGTGATCGACTCCAAACTATCGAGGACTGGCACACATGGTCTCCGTACCTGGATTTCTCCTTCGTCGACTGTATGTGAAGGGCAGCTTGAAGAATACAGCGGGAGGCTTCGAGTTCGAACTCAGGAACAGCCTCGGATCCGGCTATTCTCAGAAAGTTTGGCCGTTGAAGGTGGACGGCGATGAACTCCAAGCCACGGGGAGCTTCTTTATCGTTGACGGCAAGGAGACCCCCTTTGGCGACGTATCTCCGGACAACACGTTTTCCCTGGAGGTCAACAAGACGATCACCATCTGGACCGACGGTGCAGCACTGGGACCGGGAGTGCATACCATTGAGATGGGCTTCGACGTGCCGGGTCTCGGCACGATGAGGTTCGACTTCACCGACGAAGTTGTGGATGAGTGAGAAATCGCGCCGCATAGCGGTGACGGGGGCATCGGGATACGTCGGGACGGTGCTGACCCGGCAACTTGCGGAGCGCGAGGACGTGTGCAGCATCCTCGCAATCGACGTGAGCGAGCCGAGTCAACGCCCCAGCGGCAAGGTGTCGTTTGTGCGTCAGGACGTGTCCGAGCCGTTCCCCGGGCTGTTCGCCGAGCATGAGATTGACACGGTCGTGCACCTGGCATATGAATTGCGGCAGGGCCGGAATCGCGAGGCAAACCGGCGGGTCAATGTCGACGGCACCCGCAACACCATTGAAGCGTGTCGTCGCGGTTGTGTTGGCCGGATAGTCTACCTGAGCAGCACGAGCGTGTACGGCGCGCACCCGGACAATCCGCAGGCGTTGAGCGAGGAGATGCCGGTCCGTCCGGTGGCGGGTTTTCAGTACAGCGAGGACAAGCTGGCGTCGGAGCGACTGCTCGATGGGTACGCCACGGCGACGTCCGGAGTGGCGGTGTGCATCATCCGGTGCTGCCCGATTATGGGGGCGAACGCCGACAATTTCATCGCCAGCGCGTTCGCTAAGCCGTTCCTCGTTGCAGTCTCCGGGGCGAATCCGCCGATCCAGCTCATTCACGAAGACGACATGGTCGAGTGTCTTACACTGGCGACGATGGGGAACGCTGAGGGGCTGTACAATCTCGCCGGGTCGGGGCCGATTGACTGGATTGAGATGGCCGCAACGCATGGCAGGCGCGTCGTCTCTCTGCCGGCGTGGCTGCTCTACCCTCTCACCCAACTGACGTGGTCGCTCAGGCTGCAGTCCGACTCGCCCGCGATGGGCCTCGATATGATCCGCTACCCATGGTCTGCGAGCACCGAGAAGATCGAGCGCGAGATGGGGTTCAGACCGCGATACTCTTCGAAGGACGCCTGGGACGCCTACGTGGAGAGACGCTAATGAGGCAAGAGCGGCGGTAAGGTGGGGATCAGGTAAGCAACATACCTTAAGGGCGGTTTCGCTGTGCCACTGCACGCGGGCGCTCCTTGATGATCTTAATGCCAGTGAAAAGAGAGGAGAATTTCGACGCAGATTTGTATTGTCTCGACGAAGGGATGGGCTTACACTCCATTCAAAAGGCAAAGATGGAGAGTCGAAGATGACGGATAGTCTCATTATTGAAGGTCTCAGGAGGCGGCGACTGCCGATTAACCTCCGGCAGAGCGGTAATAGCGACGCCAATGTTCTGATCTCGACCCGAATCAGGAAGTCGCCGTGGTGGCACCTGTCAAAGGCAGCCGGTTGTTGGGCGTATACCACATACAACCACATGTACCACCCGAGGGCGTACATCAAGCCCGAGGATGGAGGGCTGATGGCGGAGTATGAGTACCTGACCGAGCACGTCAGCATGTGGGACGTGGCCGTTGAGCGCCAGATCCAGGTCAAGGGTCCTGACGCCGCGGACTTCGTGGATATGCTGATCACTCGCGACGTACACACCGTTGTACCGACGATGCAAGCACGATATGTGATCCTCTGCAACCAGTACGGCGGCGTCATCAACGACCCCGTCCTGCTGCGAGTGGCCGATGACGAATTCTGGTTCAGCATCTCCGACTCGGACCTACTCCTCTGGGCCCAAGGAGTCAACTCCTCGCGCAGGTTCAACGTCGACATCCACGAGATCGACGTGTCTCCAGTGCAGATCCAGGGTCCCAAGTCGGTATTGCTGATGGAGAAGATGTTCGGCTCCCACATAAGGGAAATACCGTACTACGGCCTGATTCACGACACCCTGAACGGACATGACGTGACGATCTCGCGCACGGGCTTCTCCGCTGAGGTGGGGTTCGAGATCTACCTGCATGACGCAATGCTCAAGGCGGACGCGGTCTGGCCTCATATCCTGGAACAAGGGGAGGAATTCACCCTCGGCGTCATCGCCCCGAGCCACATCCGTCGACTGGAGGCCGGCATTCTGTCGTACGGCCAAGACCTGGATATTGAGAACAACCCTTTCGAAGTACGGCTTGGCTGGCAAGTGGACCTGAATAAAGGGGACTTCATAGGAAAAGAGGCGCTGGCCGCGATCAAAGATGAGGGTGTTCAACAACGCCTGGTCGGCTTGAAGGTGGGCGGAGAGCCAATAGTCTGGTACAACGAAGATTTCTATCTCGTGAAGGACGTTGACTCCGGGGGCGACGTAGGATACGTGACCAGCGCCTTCTGGTCACCGACTCAAGGGTCGAACATAGCGCTGGCCGTCATGCCTCCCTCTCACTGGAAGAGAGGGACCAACGTGAAGGTCAATCTGCCAAAGGACGGCATTGTGGATGCCGAGGTGGTGCGGGTGCCATTCGTCGACCCGTCCAAGGAGCGTCCCAAGACAGAATTGTGAATCCGCTCGTCCGCCGGACCGGGACTCCCAACGCTCCCGGGGCATCGGCCGTTGCGAACGCGCCGGGCTCCCGACGTTGAGCTAATTTCTCCTGATGAGGTCGGCTGCTCGCTCCGCCATGGCGATTACCGTAAGGTTGAGATTGGCCCTGACCGTGTCAGGCATGATCGAGGCATCGACAACGCGCAGTCCGTCGACGCCGTAGACCCTTCCGTACTGGTCCACCACTGCCAACGGGTCACTTGCAGGGGCCATCTTGCAGGTACTCGACACGTGGTGAGCGGTGATGACGGCTCGCTTCATCCAGGAGTCCAGCGCGTCATCGCTATGCAGGATATCGTCCGACGGAGCCAGCCGCTCATCGACAATCCGATCGAAGGCCTCGTGCTTGAACAGGTCGGCACACACTCTGATAGCTTCACGGAGTCGCGACCTATCGAGCGGATCGTCGAGAAGGTTGAAGTCGAGATAGGGAGGCTGGCCGGGATCTTTGGACCGGACTTGCAGCTCGCCCTGACTCAGGGCCAGGTATAGGCACAAGCTCACGCCAACGCCTACCGGTTCCCTGTGGTCGCGACCCCTCAAGGGACTCGCTGCCGAGTAGTTGCCCATGTAGATGACGAGGTCGTTTTCGAAGGGCGAACCCGAAGCCGTAAACCGGAGGGTGACGGTGCCGGTCGTGACCTGATCGACGTTAAATGGGAAGCCTTCGCGGGTACGCCATGCCAAGGGCACATCGGGGTGATCACGGAGATTTCGCCCGACTCCGGGAAGGTCCTGTACGACGGGTATGTCCAGCGCCCGCAATCGGTCTCCGGGCCCAATGCCCGAAAGAGCGAGGATGTGCGGCGAGCCTATGGCGCCGGTACTGAGGACAATCTCTTCTCCATAGACCGAAAACTCTCCTTGACTGTCGATGGCCCTGAGTCCGACGGCTCGACGGCCTTGGAAGATGATCCCTTGGACGAGGCAGTTGGGTCTGACGGTCAGACCTATTCGATTACGTGCGGGGTCGAGGTAGGCCATCGCCGTGCTCACACGCATGCGGCTGGCTATGTTGAAGGCCAGGGGGCCCACGCCCGTGGAGTTTGGTCGATTGTGGTCGGGGCAATCGGGGAACCCGGCGTCTCGACACGCCTGATAGAAGGCGCCTTGTTGGGGGTCCCATTC
Organism: Chloroflexota bacterium; assembly: GCA_026713145.1. Classification (GTDB taxonomy): domain Bacteria; phylum Chloroflexota; class Dehalococcoidia; order Lucifugimonadales; family VXLM01; genus VXLM01. The sequence goes on along the minus strand of JAPOPA010000003.1, from coordinate 7,178 downwards.
GTGGGGCTGATACCGGCGGCAGGTGATGGGGCCATCCGAACCGTGGAACTCATCCGAGAAGTCCTGATCCGTTTCCAGCTTTCGCATGTAGGGGAGCATCTTCTCGTAGCTCCACTCGAAGTTCCCCCACTCCGCCCAGCGGTCGAAGTCCTCCGGCATAGCGCGAAGAAACTGAGCGTCATTGACGGCGCTGGAACCGCCGGTGACCTTTCCACGAGGAATGTCTATCCAAGCCCGTTCGGTGGCCCTGGCGCGATAGTTCCAGACGTGGTTGCCGTCCCAGATTGCTTGCCCGGACCCATAGGCGTACTTCAGGGAATCGGGCAACCCTTCCGGCGGGGGATAGTCTCCCCCGGCCTCAAGAAGCAGGACGGAACGGTGACTGTCTTCCGAAAGACGGGCGGCCAAGACCGCGCCGGCGGAACCGGCCCCGACGACTATGTGATCGTATCCCGTACTCATACGACTTCGAAGTTGCGCTCAAGGTCACGGTTGCGGCGGGTGGTTTGCAACGGAGTCCTCTCGGATACCGAGCAACGCTCCTCAGGGGAAGCGTATCACGGAAGGTGTGGATGCCCAACTCGCTGGGCGTCGTCGGTCATATCAACGCACACTGGATCGTGGAAGCCGGAGGGCTAGAGTTAGCTGAAGGCGGACTCTTCGGGATGCGGGTGGGCTTGTGAGCCTTACCAATGAGGTCGAGCTTTTTCGGTTGGGGCGTGTGAGGCTGAACTGGGAGCTTGCCGGGTGGGAGGTTCAATTCTAGCGTGCTGGGAACAATTTTATTGTAGGCGTCGCTCACAGGAGCGCGGCGGCCTAGTCGTCCCCCATAAGGGGGTTCCATTGGGTAGGATTGACTCTGCCGTGACTCGGAAACCGAATCGCTCGTAGTAGCCAAGGTTGTCGGGCACCGACGTATCGAGGAATGAAGGGAAACCTTGCTTATCGACCCTCTGGAGCATAGTGCTAAGCAGAGCCGTTCCCAAGCCTTTTTTCTGCTCCGAAGGCTCGACACCGATTGTATCCAAATACCAACATGGATGCGGCGGGTCAAGCTCCGCAAGTAAGCGACCCAAGGCACGCTTCCGCCGGTAAGCCGAGAGACCCAGGTGGAGAGGAGCGGCCACAAGGCCTGATCGTATCAACGTAAGAATGCTATGCTCGACCTGTTTGGGAGCTTCCCAAATCGCAACAGCCTTTACAGTACTGCAGGCATCCCCGCCTACTACTTGAACTGGCCATTCTGACTCTACGCAGGCACGGATAATTGCTCCCCAATACCAAGTTAGTTTCCCGTGTCGCAGGGCGTCGTCTGGAAGCAGGTATTTGAAGCGGGGGGCGTCCGCAAATGCGTTAGCCAAGACCCTTGCAGCGGAAGGAACCTGATCTGCACGTATGAGAGATTTCAGGGACTCAGTCATGAAGTGTGGTGGTGTCAGCGGACAGATTACCGATCAAGGGTCTGGCATTACCTGGCGTGCTACTTGTAGCACGTTCGTCAATACTCACAGTTTATGGTACCAAGGGACTGGCCTCTGTGGTATACAAACCGCCGACTACAGGTCCAGAACGAAACTCAAGGTGAGGGTTCTCGATCTTGTCCAGTTACGTGAGCAGGAGAGTTATGAATTCAGTCTTGTCGGGTCGAAAATGGTGGGCCCGGCAGGGTTCGAACCTGCGACCATTCGGTTATGAGCCGAGCGCTCTACCACTGAGCTACAGGCCCCGGAGGAAGCTACCTCAGCGTAGCCGAGCGTTGAACGGTGTGTCAAGGTTAGGCAGTGGCGTGACTATCCGTGAGGGAGGAGGGCTTTTTCGGCCTCGCGGCGGACGATGCGGAGGACGTCTTGAAGGGGCAGGTCCTTGTCCAGCGCAATCTTGCGGCAGTCTTCGTATTCCGGGGCGACGGAGACGTTTGCACCATCGATGAGCTTCACCTTGACGGATACCTGACCTAGGGTGGTCTTCAGGGTGACAATCCTGCGGTCAGCCTCGTAGCGTGAGACGGGACGCACCCGAACTCCCAGGGTCGAGGTCTCCCTGAGGATGAGGCGGGCCGCAGCGGTCTCCAGGTCAGTTGGCACGAGCGCGCTGAGCATGGTACCGGGGCGGTTCTTCTTCATCTGGATGGGAGTGAACCAGACGTCTCGCGCGCCGATCTCGAATAGTCGCTCTTGTGCATATGCGAGGACTTCCGGGGTGGAGTCGTCGATGTTGGTTTCGAGAAGGCTCAGAGTTGCGGTGCGTGGGCGGTCGAGCTCCCGGCCGATGCGGAGGACCACGACGTTTGGGTAGGATTCGGGATCGCGGGTGCCGAGTCCGTAGCCAGTCTCTTCAACGCTGAGAGAAGGTTGGGAGAAGGAGGCGAGCGTAGTGACTATAGCAGCGCCCGTTGGAGTTACCATTTCGCCTGCGTCCGGGATGTTGCCCGGCGGGGGCTGAACGGGAGCATGGGCCAGTCCGAACAGGGCAGATGTCGCGGGGGCAGGCACGGGGAGGATTCCGTGCGAAGTCTTGATAATTCCTGAGCCGGAGGGCAAGGGAGAGCAATAGATGCGTTCGATGCCGAGCGTCTCCAGCCCCACGACGGCACAGACGACGTCGACGATGGTGTCGACGCTACCCAGCTCGCCGAGGTGAGGCTCTTCGCCGGCTTGACGATGCACCTGCTGCTCTGCCTCGCGGAGTCTACGGAATACTGCGGATGACCGTTCTTTGACCGAGGCCGGTAGTGAGGACGATTCGGTTATCCGGATGAAGTCTTCCAACCGGTACGAGTGGCACGACGTGTTCTCGACTTCGACGATCGCGTGGGTACCGTGGACGCCGCCTCTCCTGTCCTGCTCTGCGACTATCCTGACCCCGGAGAGGCCGAGAGTGGAGATTGCGCTGTTGAGGTGGTCTACCTGTACACCGGCGTCAATGACGGCCCCAAGCAGCATGTCGCCGCTGACGCCTCCGACGCATTGAAGGTAGGCACTTCTCACGGGATCGCCCGACAGCCGTAGGAATAGCAGGAAAGCGCCCTTGACGACGGTCCAGACAACCGCTCCAGCATAGGGAGAGCGCTTTGGCGACGCTAGGCCGGAGTCGGCTCTTCGACCGGGGCCTGCTGTGTCTCGATCGCGATCTCGTCGTCCTGCAGACTGATGATGGCCGTATCACCGGGGCTGAATTGACCTGCCAAGATGGCGTCGGAGAGCTTGTCCTCGATCTGGTCCTGGATCACGCGGTTCAGCGGGCGTGCTCCCATGTAAGGATCGTAGCCCTTGTCGGAGATCCATGCCTTCGCCTCGTCGGAGACTTCCAGGCTGATGCCCTTTTCGAGGAGGCCGTTGACCACGTTCTTGAGTTCAAGGTCGACTATCTCGAGCACCTGCTCTCTGCTGAGGGCGTGGAACACGACGGTGCCGTCGATACGGTTCAGGAACTCGGGACGGAAGAAGCGCTTGATCTCGTCCGTCACGTTGGTCTTCATGCGCTCGTAGCGCGCCATGAATTCGTCAGCGTTTTCGCCCTTGGCCTTGAAGCCGAGCGTTCTGTCCTGGCGGATGAGGTCGGAGCCGATATTGCTCGTCATGACGACGATGGCGTTTCGGAAGTCCACCTTGCGTCCCTTCGCGTCGGTCAGATGGCCGTCGTCGAAGATCTGGAGGAGTATGTTGAAGACCTCCGGATGGGCCTTTTCGATCTCGTCCAGCAAGACAAGGCAGTAGGACTTGCGGCGCACGGCCTCGGTGAGCTGTCCGCCCTCGTCGTATCCGATGTAGCCCGGCGGGGCTCCCACGAGGCGAGCAACGGAGTGGCGCTCCATGAATTCGGACATGTCGACGCGGATGATCGCTTCCTCGCTGCCGAAGAGGAACTCCGAGAGTCGTTTCGGCACGTAAGTCTTGCCTACGCCGGTCGGCCCGGCAAAGATGAAGATGCCGGACGGACGCTTCGGGTTCTTGAGTCCGGCGCGCGCCCTGCGGACGGCCTTGGACACCATCGTGATGGCCTCGTCCTGACCGACGATGGTCTTGTGGAGCTCTTCCTCCATGCGGATGAGACGCTCCGTTTCACTCGCGGAAAGGCGGGTAACGGGGATGCCGGACCACATGCTGACCACATTCTCGATATCGTCGGAAGTGACGCCCGGCTTTTCGTCGCCGCGCTCGTCCTGCCACTCCTTTTCCAGTGCGGAGAGCTTCTCGGCGAGCTTGGCTTCTCTGTCGCGAAGCTCGGCGGCGTACTCGTACTGGCGTCCCGAAATGGCCTCGTCCTTTTCCTTGCGGACGTTTTCAAGCATCTTGGAGACCTGGCTCACCGAGAACGGGGCCGTGGTGAAGTTGATGCGCACGCGTGAGGCCGCCTCGTCGATGAGGTCGATGGCCTTGTCCGGCATGAACCGGTCGGGGATGAACCTTGCGGCGAGGTTGGAGGCCGAGATTAGAGCGTCGTCGCTGATGTCGAGCTGGTGATGCTCCTCGTAGCGGCCCTTGACCCCTCGAAGAATCTCGATGGTCTCGTCTACGGCGGGTTCCTCCACGGTTATGGGCTGGAACCGCCTTTCGAGGGCGGGGTCGCGCTCGACATACTTGCGGTAGTCGTCCAAGGTGGTGGCCCCGACGCACTGCAGCTCGCCGCGGGCCAGCGACGGCTTGAGGATATTGGCGGCGTCCACCGCGCCTTCGGCAGCGCCCGCCCCTACCATAGTGTGAATCTCGTCGATGAATAGGACGCAGTTCTCGGAGGCCTTGATCTCGTCAACGACCTTCTTGAGGCGCTCCTCGAACTCGCCACGGTACTTCGTTCCCGCGACCAACGCACCCATATCGAGGGTGACCAGCCGCTTGCCCTGTAGGGTGGAGGGAACGTCGTTGCCAGCGATCTGCTGGGCCAGGGCCTCGACGATAGCCGTCTTGCCTACGCCGGGCTCGCCAACCAAGACAGGGTTGTTCTTGGTGCGTCTGCTGAGTATCTGGGTGACGCGCTGGATCTCTTTCTCGCGCCCAACGGTGGGGTCGAGCTTGCCCGCGCGTGCCGCGGCGGTCAGATCGATGCCAAGCTGGTCGAGCGTTGGAGTGCGGGACGTCGTCCGACCTCCGGTGCCAGCCTGCTGGTGCTGGACGGTCTGGCTCAGAATCCTCGTCGTCTCGGCCCTGACTTTGTCCAGAGTGATGCCTAGCGTTTCAAGGACGCTGGCCGCGACGCCGTCGCCCTCACGCATGAGGCCGATCAGGAGATGCTCGGTGCCGATGTAGTGGTGATTCAGGCGGCGGGCTTCGTCGACTGCAAGCTCAATGACCTTTTTGGCGCGCGGGGTGAGGCCGATCTCACCGGTGGCGGGACGCTCACCACGGCCAATGATAAATTCAACAGAAGAACGCACCTTTGCCAGTTCGACGCCGAGATTCGACAAGACTTTCGCGGCAACACCCTCGGACTCGCGAACAAGACCCAGGAGGATGTGCTCCGTAGAAATATAGTTGTGGTTGAAGCGCTGGGCTTCTTCCTGTGCCAGAGAAAGAACCTTCCGCGCTCTCTCGGAGAATTTCTCGAACCGGCTTGTCATATTCAGTACTCCCTACCGCTTTCCGGCTTCGCGGACGCCGGGGCGGCGCTTCTATACTTGCTTTAGAACTCCTCCGGTTCGGCTTGCTTGAGACTGAGCCCCAATCTTCGCCGTTCCGGCTCGATCCGCAATACCTTGAGACGGACTGCATCACCTTCTCGAACGACCTCGCGAGGGTGGCTGATAATGCGCGTGGTCAACTCGGAAATGTGTATGAGACCCTCTACCGCATCCTCGACCCTGGCAAAGGCCCCAAAGTCGGTTAGCTTCGTTACCACGCCGTCCACAATGCCCCCGACCTCGTACCGATCTTCAATAGTCTCCCACGGTTCCGGCTGAAGCCTCTTGAGGCTCAAGGCTATCTTCTTCTGCTCCGCATCGACCCGCAGCACCATGACATCGACCTCCTGGCCGACGCTTACGATGTCCCCGGGTGAATTAACGTTGCTCCACGACAGTTCGGAGATGTGGATCAGACCGTCGGCGCCGCCCAGATCGACGAACGCGCCGAACGTGCTGATGCCGGTAACGCGGCCCTGTCGGACTTCTCCTTCCGTGAGCTCTTCGATCAGCTTGGACTTGCGCTCCTCGCGGAGTTCCTGCGTTGCCTGCCGTTCGGACAGGATGGCGCGGTTACGTCCCCTGTTCAGTTCGAGGACCTTGAGTCCGATCGTACGACCGATGTCCGGCGATTCTTCGGGAGATTCCTCTTCCCCGCCCTGAGCCGCAACGCGAGCCCTATCACGAGATATGGTCGCGAGCTGCGACATGGGCACGAACCCCTGAACGCTCTCGGTCATTACTATCGCTCCGCCCCGATTGAAGCCGATGATCTTTCCCTCGACTCGCTCGTCGGCATCCATCGCGTCCTGCAAGGTCTTCCAGCCGACCTCGCCAGCCGCGCGGTCTATGGACAAAATGGCAGAGCCTTCGTCGCTCTCGCCGCGGATCACCATGGCCAGGACAGTGTCCCCTACGTTCAGCTTCGCAAGGTCCTCCTGCGACATGGACTTCATTTCATGAGACGGGACATGGCCCTCGGCCTTGTGTCCGACATTGAGCAGAATGCCTTCCGCGCCGGGGTCGGCACGCATGACAATCCCTTCGACGACGTCTCCTCGCCGGAGCGGCTTCATGTCCTCGACAGAGTCGAGGAGTTCTCCCATATCCTGAATACTGCTATCTTCCTCGTGTTGCGAGGTCACGTTGCACTTCGATTCCTGGAAACTTGCCGGTTGTTGCGGAGTGTTGTTATTTGGGACAGTCGATCTCGTGAGACGAAACCAGGGGAGAGAAACAGCGTCTTGACGCGGAGGGCGGGTAACATCCCCTGGGACTATAAGTAACCAGGACTCCTTTCTCCGAACGCTACCTTTATTGTAGCACAGGGGAAATTCGATGCAAAGCACCTGTAAGGCAGGGATTTGACATGTTCCCGGACGTTGGGCACTCTCATCATGGGAGGGCTTTAGAGCAGGAAATGTGAACGGGAAACGCGCGGAGTGTGAAGGACGGCCACGTGGACGGAGGAAATGAAAAAGGCCCCCCGGCAGTGACCTATTTTCCCACCCCGTCACCAGTGCAGTATCGTCAGCGCCGAACCGTTTCACTTCCGTGTTCG
>JAPOPA010000231.1 GCA_026713145.1 Chloroflexota bacterium | reverse complement strand
GACCTGGCCGACGCCGGCACGGGGATGCTGCAAATATGCGAGACCCTCAACGACGAGGGGATAGCCAGCCCGGCGGGCAAGCTCTGGTCCAAGAACGGCGTCCACTTCATCCTCCGAAACGAGGTCTACACCGGCACACTGGTCTGGGGCGCCAGCGCCAGGACGAAAGCCGACCCGGTGCGTGTCGAGAAGGCGTTCCCCGCCATCGTCTCCAGGGCCAAGTTCAACCGCGTCAACGCCCTGATGCGCTCCCGCGCCCCCAAGAGGACCCATCCCCGGAGAGTCGCCAGCACCTACCTGCTCAGCGGACTGCTCAAGTGCAGGACGTGCCGGAGGGCCTTCAGCGGACAGGACGCCAAGAGCGGGCAGTTCGCCTACTACGTCTGCCAGTCGATCATGAAGCGCGGCAGGGACGCCTGCGAGGCCCCCAGGCTCAACGCCCGGCGGTTCGAGGAGATGGTGCTGGAGAGAATTCGGGCCAACGTCCTGACCGAGGGAATCAGCCATACTCTGGTGGAGTTGGTGGAGGAGGAGATGGACGGCGTGGGGCGGGAGCAGCGCAAGAGGCTCCAGACCATCGAGTACGAGATCGAGGACGTAAAACGGAAGCTGGCCCGCGTCTGGCACGTCATCGAGACGACTGACCGGGACGTGGCCGACGCCGCAGACCGCATCAGGGAGCACCGGGAACGCAGGGAGCGCCTGGAGGACGCCGCAGCCGATGCCAGGGACATCATCGCCCAGCGCAGGACGGTCCGGGACGACGTGGAGGCCGTCGCAGCCAGCGCCCGGGACATGGGCGCGTTCCTCATGGAGAGCGAGTTGAGCGAGCGGAGGGCCTTCGTCACGACCTTCGTCAAGGAGATCGGCGTCAGGTCCGGCGGAGCCTTGGTGCGCTACACCATCCCCATGCCCGACGATAGCCCCATCCCAGGCAGGAACGCAGAGGAGTTGGCGCTGGACGGCTCGGTCCTGTCCGATCGTTGATGGGAGTGAACGCGCCTGCGCATCTGGTCGTGAAGACGGAACACTCTCACGAAGCCGGTCGTCCGGCAGCGATCATCGAGGGCGACTGGAAGCAGGACTCACAGCACCACCCCCAGGGCATTACACTTGTGGACAATTGTGCCCCGGTCTCCCGACCGACGTCCCTCTCCCCCGACTCTCTCCTCGCCTGTACGGTCCTGTAGGGGGTGGCCCCTTTTTGCACATGGGGCCTCGCTTTGACCGGACTGGGCCCTTTCAACCAAGTGTTCACTGAACGGGGCCGATAGCCCCGAAATCTGCATGTTTGCAAAGCTAAAGTGGCCCAGAATGTCCCTTTCTCCCCCAGGGATCCTTTCCTGTACACCCCTTGCACTGGGATTTGCGGCCAAAAGAGGGGCCAAAAGGGGCCAACGCCTGCGCCGGGTTGTCCGGGCCTCGGCCCTCGACCAAAACCCTCCTTACAGAGACTCGGAGAAGATTCCGCTGGATCGCTCAGTCCTGTCAAAGCGCGATCCTACGACTTCCCCCAACGCGTCGTAGGATGTGCTCTTTCAGAAAGGCCACGCTTGTTCATATGTTGCCCCATCGATCACATTTGCACCACAATCGTTCAGCTAGATCCAGCCATTTGTCTTCGCAAGCCGCCACGTGTAGAAAGTGGCGCAGATTGCGGCGTCCAGCATCGGGCCGAACAAGTCCCCGTAGTAACTGTCCTCGTTGGGATAAGAATGCATGGTCATGTTCCTAGCGAGGCACATCACAAGGAATTGATGTGCCCAGTAGCCCTCTATCGTTCCCTGCAGTTGACTATCTGCCAATAATGTGCCCAAGTTTGTCAGAAAGTCCTGTGTGCCTTGTGCGCTAAGCAGCCCTTGCTGTTTTTTGGCGTCGAATAGATGGTGCCAAGTCTCCTGGGCCATGACCTGGTCAACGAGTGGGGTCAGGGTTTCCTTACCAGAGATGACACCTGACTGTGACGCAACAGCCTTCAGCAAGTACTCGTATGAGTTGAGAACGTTCTTGAGGTTGATGTACTTCTGTACCCGCCTGAATTTCTGTCTATACTCGTCTTCCCCTATCGCCACCATTCCACTCAGCGCAGTCATGAAGAGACCTAGTCCCTGTTGCTCGCAGTAGTTCAACAGGTCATTGCAATCTGTCTCTGTAAAAGACCACTGTGCGCCTCCCAATCGTCCCACAGCGTCGCTACAGGCTCCCGAAGCATGACTTAGTTGTTCAAGGGCGTAGTCGCGCTCCTTGGTCGCAATATCCAAATGACGAAATGTTCGCTTGTCATAGATGTTCGTCTTCTCAAGTTCTGCTGCCACCGCGTCCCGGGTTTCGCCCGTGGTTAGCATCAGGAGGTCCTCCCATGCGAGAATGTCTCGCTTCAACGTTTCAGCCAGCTTGTAGCGTTCCCTGCGTCCATAGTCTTCCAAGAGTTGGATGAGCTCCCGCAGAAAGCCGTAATGGTCCTCACGGGCCAAATTGAAGCGAGCCGAGACCTCCCCGGCTAGGGTGCCAAGCCTCGTCCTGTGGGCGGCGGCCTGACGGTCATCGAGTCTCCTGATGCCATCTGACTCGGCGATGCTGGCGAAGGTGCGTCCCCGCTCTCTGCCATAGACAGTGACCCAATAAGACAGTGCATCAAAGCCACATCGCTTGCCGTCAAACTCGACAAGCCTTTCCCTCTCCGGTGACCACGGCCGATACTTCCTAACCGAGTCGTCTTCCGGTATGCGCTCAATCAGCCGGGCGTTCTTGTACAGGTCGGGATACTGCTGAATCCAAGCTAGTTGATGGACCTGCCAATAGCTGTAGAAATGCTCCACAGTTGGCCGCGTGATCGCATTCCCCTGCTTATCATCGACTGTTACCCTGTAGTCAGACCAGGGGCGGTGTTCTGCTGAAGAGGGCAGCCTGAGATACGGATTGTCGCCTGCTTCCATTTCGCGATCGAAGCAGTGGACGAGTTCCTCGTCGGTCAAACTTTCGTAGCCAGACGGTAACACCCCGGCTCTTTCTGACAATCGCGTGAGAGCCGGCCATTGGCCGGTATCAACCCGCTCTGGCGCACCACTTGTCTGGCTTTTGTACGTCTGGACGATATAGTCATCTGGGTACATCACTCTTGCAACGGGTAGCATTGCTCCGATCCTCTCGTAATGCTCCAATTCGTCTGTATCGACATCGACGTTTAGGTCCCTGCAATACCCGATAAACAACCGCACATCCGCAAACCTTTCGCCCCAGATATTCATCTAGACCTCCAATTCAACGCCACGCCCGGTGCTCGCTGAATGGTCATCAGTACCATCGAGCGAGCTATCGCCTACGTGGATATATGTACTCTTGTCTCCATCCAATGTACGGAGGGTAGAAATTCCTGAAGATGGACCCATTGGGCTGCAACTCAGCCTCCCAAAAACAGAAGTCCTCTCTCATTGGGGATACGTAGTGTTTGGAAAGGATCACATCCAACACGGCTTGTCTGTCCGCCTCTGCCATTCGACTCCCGAAAATAATCCCCTTCAGCGCCCCTATCGGATACTGCACCGTGTGTTCGGATGGGTCCGAATGCATCCTTCCGTGAAAGTAGAACAGGTTGAACATGCGAACTTCCTGCTCGGCCTCCCAGTACTTCTGCTTGAGCAACAGGTTCTTGCGGGCAAAAGCTTGCTGCCTGGCGTTTGCTTCTTCAATAGCTTCTCTGTCTTCCGGCAAGAAGGGACACAGGGGACTTAGCGTTCCATCCTCACCCATGAACAGCTTGGAGTACTCGGACACCGTCAACCTTGGGAGATTGGCGAAGAACTCTATCTCGGGCTTTTTGGTATCGTAGGTCACATCCTCCAATTCCACTCCGGGTGACAATTCGGCAGCACCCAATCCTTCCAGAAGGCTTCTCTCGAATACCAAGCAGACCCCGCTATGGTTGTCCGCGTATGATGACCACAAGAATGGATTCGTAAAGTCGTTCGTGAAACATGCCACCCCCCACTCTGATAGGAGGATCTTCCCCAAGGCTTGCACAAACCTCTCCGGGAACTTCTCAAGCACTGACGGATTGGGGAACAAGGACGCCGGTTGAAGCACTCGTGGGGTCAGTGTGGAGAGTATCGTTCGTAGCTCATAGCCAGATACAGGCTGCTTGCTTTGCCCGAGTTCCGTTAGGGCCGTAACCCTTTGAGTTTCATGTTGCCGTTGCAGATGGGCGACTCCCTGATCGATTAGGGGACCTAGCGGAGGGTCTTCCAAGTTCAGCCGACCGGGTATGAAGTGGTATCCCGGCAGAAAGACCGCGCCTGTGGTGGTTGAAAGAAGAAGCGACCTCCAATAATAGGTGACTAGATTCGCCCACAGTACGTCGTCGCCACGCCAAACGACGTTTACCGTATCCTCTGCCAGATCGTTCAATTCGTCTGGCCTAGCCAAATATATGGTCTGACGAGACAATTCCTTGTGAGGTCCAATTAGGGCGTCAATGGACCGGAATCTGTAGACCTCGCCAGGTTGTGGTTCTCTACTGAATACATTGCTCACTCTGTATGATCTCCATCAACGCGTCCCGACGATATTCCCCTATGTCGCCGTACATTCTGGGCTTTCCATTCAAGTAGAGGCTGAGCCTGGATGCGGTAACGCAATTCCGGATCGGTGGTCAGGAGTTCCGCGTCGACCTCTCCAGCGTCTAGCAGCAGATCCAGGAACGCTTGCTCCCGATCGCTGAATGGCAAGAGCTCAGAGAGCACCCGCCGGCACTTGTGTACAAGATCGTACCCATAGGCGGCCGCGTCAGCACGTTGCATACCGCCACTGCGCAGCGCGGGCACAAGCTGGCTGAATAGCTCCTCCGGGTCGAACGCCGCGTCCTCAATCGAGACCGTGCGCCAGTCTCTCCGAACCCCAGCCCCATAAACCACAAATGCGGTTCTCAGCTTCGTGACATCAAGACCGTCGATGGAGAAGATCAGGCTACTGTCGAACAGGTCCCTCGCCCTGCGTCGGGTCAAAAGGGCTGCGAGCTTTCCCGCGGCCAGCTCGTGCTTGTCAACCACCGGGATGCCGGTTGCCCGCCAGTTACCCACAGGCCGGGAGTCCATGGTCGTGACCGGCCACAAGGGCACTCGATACATGTAGTTGATGTCCACATCGATCCGGCCGCTCTGGCCGGAAGCCGCCGGATAGCGAAGCGACCACTTGCCTCCCGCGTGCTCTCCGGGAATCCTCCTGATGCCTAAATCCTCCCGGCTGAAGACCGCCTGTATCGCCTCCTCGACGCGGGGACGTTCATCCAGCATGGCTTCCGTGGCTTCGGCTCCCCCGTAATTCAGGTCGATGTCAACCGACAACCTCGGTACGTCAAAAACAAAGAGGTTCAGAGCAGTACCTCCCTTGAGAGCCAGCTTTCCCATTAGGAACGGATGGCTGCGGATGGCATCAAGCAATCCCAGCAGTTGCACGACCTTCTCCAGTACATCCGGCTGGAACCCGGTCGCCTCCGCTTCCAACGCCAACTTCTCAGGAGAAACTCTCATGTCACCTCAGCCCAGGACCTTTCAACCACCTCGGTCGGCACGACCAGATTCCATGTAGCCACGAGGCTCGCGTTCCCTCTCTTCTTCCTGTCGACGTAGTGGGGCTGTCGTGGACGTCGACTGCGGAGCGCCTTGAGATGACCTTCCTCGACCATCAGGGACTCTCGGTGTTCCTCAAGGTAGTAGCCTACCTTCGATGCCGCTGTCGCCTTCCCAAGCAGAAGGACATATTCCACGACCCTGTCGAGGTCGAAGAACTCCACCGTCTCCAGAGAGCGCCATATCTCCTCCCAGCCGCCTGACACATGCGGGCGGTCCAGAACGTCTACCAGCGTGCGCTCAAGGCTCGTGACCCTCAGCGACATGCCTGAACGCTCGGCCGTCGACACGCCGAATTGCTCCTTGCCCGCACGTACAAGCGCCTCCGGGAATCTGGCCCCCCGATAGACGTGGTGGCGGAAGGTCAGCGGCTCCAGCGGCCGAGACGCCAGGTAGGTAAGGTGTCGCCAGACCGAATAGGCCCGCCCGTGGAACTCCAGCGCCGTGTGGTGTGACAGGACCGCATCCGGCGTGAGCTTGGACGCGACTAGGAAGGGGTCTATTGGATAGTCTTCACTGTCGGACCCGTGTGGGATGACGGCGAACAGCCCCCGCCGAACCCGGACCAAGTGTCCGGTCCTGGTGTGGTAGGCAACCAAAGATTCCCGGGTTCTTGCTCCGGGCCCGGTCCCGTCGCCGGAGGAGAGATGCTCGGCCAACTCCTCTCCAGTGAACACCGGATGCCGGCGAAAGAACGCGTCATGTTTGACGGTAGGCATCGCTATCTTTCAGACGAGTTACACAGGTTCATGCTATGTGTATCGCGTAGGTCTGTCATTCACTGTTGTCGGACAACTTGTCTTTCCGACGACTAACACATATACATACTACGGTTTATCTGTGTGATACTCAAGTAAGGTCCTTGGCTCTTCTTGGCAGCGCACCACCTATGGACTCTAGGGCCGCAGCGGGGTAAGAGCAACCAGGTATTGCAGGAGGCAGATCAATGGAAACAGCGGCACGCCTAGCCCGCAGTTTGAAGGATTGGCTCAAGGGTCGGCCAAGGTTGGAGATCGAAGAGAGCGCAACGTGGTTCCTACTGCTGTTTGCCTACGCACATGGTCTGTCTGCGGAGGGTCTAGGATTCCAAATGACCGGGATAATCCCGCAACTTACCGCGCCGCAAGTGACCCTCGCAATGGCCTTACTCTGTTTGGTTGTCTCAGTCGTGGTCCTCATAGAACCACTGTTGCCCTATAGAATACGGACGTGGACAAGGGCAGCCAGACGCTCCTCATCTGGCCAGGTCCTTCGCGGTATCAGTGTGTTCTTCGCGTTCGTTCTGGGTATGACGGCTGGCTTCAGCCTTCTTGTCGACAAGGTGCCCACACTGTCGTGGCTAGTAAGCTCAGTGTTTTACGTCGGTTTCGTAATATTCATCGTGATGGAAATCAAGCTCATCTTGCTCTTCTTTACCGGAAGAGTATCGGAGAGCAAATGATGGGGAACACAGAGACTGGGCGTATGATGCGATCCTCGGCTAGGAGGGCGGGGCACTTCCAGTCAAAGAGCGACTTCGCGTTGTCAACCATTCCACGAGCTGAACCATTCCAGCTCGTAACGCCCCGGTTCTCCCTCGATCTCCCTGTAGGTGGCAAGGTCGAACTCGGGAAGGTAGCTGGAGTCGGGTGTCGATACGAACGGTATTGGGACTTCGCCGAGGTTCCTCCGGGCGCACCCATGCTCCTTCAGCCACTCCTCGGAGACCGACCACGGCATCGCGTACTCGCCGCCCTCTCCCTTGTACACCAAATGGAACCTGCGGCACCGCTTGCACCGCCGCATAAAGCCCTGGCACGTTTCGCAGACCCTGAGCACGGCGTGGTCGCCGCGAGAGAAGCTGACGTGTACCGGCTCTCCCCACGTGTGCGTGCAAGGATCTGAACCCTTGTGCATATCGGGAGGCGCGGGCAACACGCTGAACGCCGGTACGCGCCTGTCCTTGTGCTCTTTGTCCTCGCGCGACTCCTTCCGTTTGCGGACCCCCCGCTGTCGCTTGGCGCGAGTCATAGCGCCTGGTCCCCGTTATTGTCTGGTCCCGCACTCCGAGAAAGCATCACCTCCGTGCCACCAGGGACCGACAACGCCAAGCGCATGATGTGCCACACCTCGGCGCCCGTCGGGACCTCGCCCCTCCGCCACTCCGTCACGCGGTCGCACCCGACACCAAGGCGCTCGGCAAACTCCTTCCACGAAAGGCCGGACAACTCAACGAGCCGCGCCAGCCGCTCGCCGAAGTCCTTCGGGAACAGGTCCGTGTAGGAGGCGTCTATCGGGTCATTCGTGTGCATACGTTCGCATCATCTCCACGCACCAACGGTCTGGTGCGAACGGGATGTGGAGCGGCTCGAAGGCGTCGCCGGAGACACTACGCCGATTCCAAGTACAGGATGATGTAGGTGGAAACCAGTCGTTGGGCCTCCCGGTCCTCTGCCAGCGCCAGACCCTCCGGGGTGTAGGACCACAGCAGCGGAGGGGCCTCTTTGTCGCAGTCTGTACCGGCCCGTTTTACTCGATTTGCAGGGCCT
>JAPOPA010000004.1 GCA_026713145.1 Chloroflexota bacterium | reverse complement strand
CCCTTCCTATACCCGTGCCCCCTCCGGTGACGATGCAGACCTTGCCTTCAAGATTTCCCATGTGATCCTCCCTTAGCGCGAAATTGCGACGCGGTTCAGTTAAACAACCACCCGCCTCGATGTCAAGGCGAATTGGACAGTAGACCAGTTTGCGGACGCGACATTCCCTCAACCATTGGAGTATTGGAACTGATGCGTATGAACGTCTGATATTGCTTGAAAGCAAATTGGCGCGTGATTATAATTGGCCGCGACTGATGGGCGTTCTAATCGCTTGTCCCCATCGATCAGGAGGTCTGTTGATGACGTACGTTATTGCCGAGCCGTGTATCGGAGTAAAGGACGCGGCTTGTGTGGATGTTTGCCCCGTCGACTGCATCTATGAGGCTGAGGAGCACAATATGCTTCTCATCAGCCCGGAGGAGTGCATCGACTGTGCGGCGTGTGAGCCAGTCTGCCCGGTTGTGGCGATCTTTGCCGAGGAAGACACGCCGCCGGAGTGGGACAGCTATATCGACTTGAACTACGAGTACTTCGGCGAGACGCGTTAAGCCGGACTGCTGAGTGAGAAATTGTTGACCCGGGGGCGTATCGCCTCCGGGTCTTCTTTGTTTCTCGGGCCTTTTTTTGCGACAATGGCGGCTGAACTGCACACAACGAAATACCCCTCCAAACGCAGCTAAGGAGAAGGACACATGCAAGTCGAATCCACTCCACTCATGGTAGCGAACACCTACGCGACCATGCGAAAGAACCTCGATGTCATTCGGAAGCGTGTCGGGAGGCCGCTGACGCTGGCCGACAAGATCCTGCTGGGGCACGTTGTCGATCCGGAGAACCAGGAAGTTGAGCCGGGAGTGAGTCAGCTGGCGCTCAATCCGGACCGTGTGGCGCTGCAGGACGTATTGGGCCAGACGGTGATGCTCAACTTCATGCAGACCATGCGAGAGAGCGTGGCGGTTCCCACGACAGTCCACTGCGATCATCTCATTCAGGCCAGGGTCGAAGGCGGAATCGATCTCGTCCAGTCAATGGAAGAGAACAGGGAAGTCTATGAGTTCCTCAAGAACTCTGCCGCAAAGTACGGCGCGGGATTTTGGGGACCGGGCGCGGGAATCATCCATCAGGTCGTCCTGGAAAACTACTCGTATCCAGGGGCGCTCATCATCGGGACTGATTCGCACACGCCGAACGCCGGTGGACTGGGGGCCTGCGCGATTGGAGTTGGGGGCGCTGACGCGGTAGAGGTCATGGCAGGCCTTCCGTGGGAGGTGCTCTATCCGAGGCATGTGGGAGTATATCTCACGGGTGAAAAGAGTGGATGGACGGCTCCGAAAGACGTGATCCTGCGAGTCGCGGGGGAACTGACCGTATCCGGCGGCACCAACGCGATCCTCGAGTACTTCGGACCTGGCGCAAGCTCTATAAGCTGTACGGGGAAGGCCACAATCACGAACATGGGGGCTGAGATCGGCGCGACGACCTCGATCTTCGCGCACGACAGCCGAATGACGAAGTATCTGAACGCGAGCCGCAGGGCGGCTATTGGACGCCTCGCCGAGGAGAATCGGGACCTATTAACGCCCGATCCGGAAGTTGAGGCCGATCCGACAAGCTCCTATGACCGGGTGGTCGAGATTGATCTCTCGAAACTGGAGCCACACGTTGTCGGACCACACTCGCCCGACCGCGCGCGACCAATCTCAGCCCTGGCGGCAGAGGTGAAGGACGAGTCCAACGGGTTTATCGACGAGATTCAGACGGCGCTCATCGGAAGCTGCACGAACTCGTCCTATGAGGACATGAGCCGCGCCGCCGATGTTGCAGGGCAGGCGAGTGCGCATGGGCTGAAGTCCGGCGTGGAGTTCATGGTGACTCCGGGGTCGGAACAGGTCAGGGCAACTATCGAGCGTGACGGGCAGATGGGAGCGTTGAAGGAATTCGACGGCACCGTCTTGGCGAATGCCTGCGGGCCATGCATAGGGCAGTGGAAGCGCGAAAAGGTGCTGGACGGTGTTCCGAACACGATAGTCACGTCGTACAATCGAAACTTTCCACGTCGCAACGACGGTCGTTCCGAGACGATGAACTTCATCGCCAGCCCTGAGATAGTCACCGCGTTTGCGATATCGGGCAAGCTCTCATTCAATCCACTTACTGATGAATTGACGGACGAGAATGGCGAATCCTTCCGACTGGATCCTCCCAAGGAAGCTCCCGAAGTACCGTCCAAAGGATTCGACACCGGTAATCCCGCTTTCTTCGCCCCGCCTGAAAACGGAGGGAATATCGAGATATCCGTCGACCCGAATAGCGAGCGTATCGAGCTGCTCAAGCCTTGGGAGCCCTGGGACGGTGAGGACTATGTCGATCTGCCCGTGTTGATGAAGACGTCCGGCAAGACGACAACGGACCACATCTCCCCGGCAGGACCTTGGCTGCGTTTTCGCGGCCACCTCAGCAAATTCTCCGAGAATATGTTCATGGGCGCAATCAACGCATTTACCGGCGAGACCGGTAAGGGGAAGAACGTGGTTACCGGCAAGAAGGGTCAGGCTATCTCAAGGGTTGCCACGTCCTATCGCGACGGCGGACTGCGATGGGTTGTGGTGGGGGATTCGAACTACGGTGAGGGCAGCAGCCGCGAACATGCGGCCCTTTCTCCCAGGCTTCTTGGAGGTGCTGCCGTTATTGCAAGGAGCTTCGCCCGCATCCATGAGACTAACCTCAAAAAGCAGGGGTTGCTGCCGTTGACATTTCAAGACCCGGTGGACTATGACCTCATCCAAGAGGATGACCGCCTCAGCCTAGTTGACCTCGACAATCTGACGGAGAACAAGCCCGTGACGTGCGTAATCAAGCATGCGGACGGTAGCGAGGACAGGTTGGAGTTCGACCACTCTTTCACGGAGTCCCAGGTTGCGTGGTTCAAGGCCGGCTCGGCATTGAATTTGCTTCACGAGGGTGTGTGAGTTCAGTCTCAAGCTGAGAAATCGCGCCAAGTCAGGTAGCAGGTTGCCGAGGCTCAGGGAACGGGGACCGAATCAGGGAGAGGTAGGAGACTATTCGGAGGGATGTGCGCCGTTCTTGCTGATTTTCTTGGCACGCGCGCCGACCCAGCCGATCTGCGAGATGTCGATCATGACGCCGTCAGGACCGGAATAATTCAATGCGACGTTTCTGCCGCCATGGCCATTGCCCATTTCGGACCGTCGCACAGAGTTAATCTCTGAACTCGGCTGGACCTCGGCCGCCTGCAATCGTGCGTCGGCCTCCGACAAGTCGTCGACCTGAAATCCGATGTGGTGAAGTCCGCTGTATTCCACTCCGAACTCTTCGCCCGCCAGCGTCTCGTTCTTGAACTTCAGAATCGCAATGCTTATGTCGCCGTCGCTGAGGTAAACGCCCTCGGCGTTGTCTCCCTCAATATTGCCTACTTGCTGTAGCCCGAATACTGAACGGTAGAATTCCGCCGTTTTCTTTGGTTCCTGGCTTGCAATCGCAATATACTTCAGCTTTGCCATCGTACTCCCTGCAGGGGTTTCCCCCACCTTCCTCGTTTCTCGACAGTGCACGAAACACTGCCTTGCATTGTTAGTCTAGGTACTGCTAGCAGTATAAAAAAGGCATACCAACGTGTCAAATGATTTGCAGGGAAGCCGATTCCGTTACGGGTGCCCAGCATAGAAGTTACCAACACTTCCCACCCCGTGAGGACCCGCCTCCGCGGGTGTGGCGGGGCCAGGCCGGTTCTGGACACTCACCCTCCGTTGACATGCTGGAAGCGCCATTGCTACGATCTACCCGTTGGGCGACTTCATGCTCGCATACGACGGCAGCCGGGGAGGTCTATGAGTGACGGACGTCACGCTTGACGTATCGACCGCTGCGGCCCCGCCGCTTCCCACCGTCTTTCAACGGTACCAAGAGTCGATCGATTTCGCCTTGCGGGACCGCCTGTCAGACTCGACATCGTCCCTATATTCGATGCTCCGTTACGCCATGGGGTGGTCCGACGCGTCCGGCTCGCCAGTATCCGCCCCACAGGGCAAAGCACTAAGGCCCACTTTATGCCTCCTCACCTGCGAGGCAGTTTGCGGAGAGTACAAGCAAGCTCTTGCCCCCGCTGTCGCACTCGAGCTTATTCATAACTTCTCGTTGATTCACGACGACATCCAAGATCGTGACGAGTACCGCCGGCACCGCCCCACAGTTTGGAAAGTCTGGGGTGAACCGAAAGCCCTGACTGCCGGGAATGTCATGCGCATCGTAGCGGACACCACAATGGAGGGACCGCGAGGCGACTCAGTCTCCGTCGAGGACATTGTCACTGTGATCAAAGTTCTCACTGAGGCGTCACTTGAGATGATCGAGGGTCAGTACCTCGACGTGGCATTCGAGGGCCGTTCGGATATCGGGATGAAGAGCTACCTCGACATGATTTCGCGAAAGACTGGAGCGCTCATTCGAACGCCAATGCATGTCGGATCAATCATGGGCACCGACGATCAGGCGATCATCCAGTCGTTCCGTGAGTGCGGGCGGTCCCTGGGCTACGTGTTTCAGATACGCGATGACGTGCTTGGCATTTGGAGCGAGGAGAATACGACGGGTAAACCTGTAGGGGCCGACATTCGGCGCAAGAAGAACTCTTTGCCCATTGTCCATGCTATGTCGCAAGCCGACCGTGCCCAAAAGCATGCTCTTGAACATGTCTATGAAAAGGAGACCGTAGAGGACGCCGACGTCGAGACCGTGCTGGACATCATGGACAGCCTGGGAACGGAGGTATTTGCCAACTCGATGGCGGCCGACCACTGCGAAAGAGGTCTCGAATGGCTGCAGGGTGTCGAGATTCATGCCGACGCTCGGGCAGAAATCGAGGAGCTCTCCACGTTTCTCCTCATCCGTCGGCACTAGCTTGCCGCTCCCCACTCGGTGAAGTGAGGAGCGTTTAGGAGAGAGGCTCTCCTACAGGAGCAAGCGGATCGATCAATTCCTCATGTTTCAGTTCCGCCCATAAGTCAGAGGGAATAGGATGCCCGGCCATTCGTAAGTTCTCTTCGATCTCGGCGACCGAACGTGGGCCGGGTATCGTTGCGACAACTGCCGGATGCAGTAGGCCGAATTGCAGGGCCGCAGCTTTGAGAGGAACGGCGTAGCTGTCGCAGACCGCTTGAATTCTGCGTGCCTTCTCTATTATCCCCGCCGGCGCGGTCTCGTAGTTGTAGGTCGCTTGGGGCCCCAAATTCGAGGCGAGGATGCCTGAGTTGTACGGCCCGCCAAGAACCAGGCTGACGTTCTCTTCAATGCCCACTGGCATCAGTTCGGCCAAGCCGGACTGGTCGAGCAGGGTATATCGGCCTGCCAGCAGAAAGCAGTCGAAATCACCTTCGCGGGCGAAACGGGCTTCCATTTCCCACTGATTCATTCCGACGCCGATCGCCTTGATGACATCCTGAGAGCGAAGATCGGCCAGCGTCGGGTAGGCCTCGCCAATGGCTTGTTCCCAGTGATCGTCGGCGTCATGAATGTAAGTGATGTCTATTCGGTCGAGGTTGAGCCTTTTGAGGCTCTCTTCCAATGAGCGAAGAATGCCGTCGCGGCTGTAGTTAAAGACCGGTTCCATATACGGAAGGGATTGGAAATGGGGGCTAATCGGGGCCTCATCCACCGGGTTGAGCACTCGCCCTACCTTCGTGGAGAGAACGAAGCTGTCGCGGGGCAAGTCCTTCAACGCAAGTCCCAAACGCATCTCGCTAATGCCGTGACCGTACAGAGGGGCCGTGTCGATGTAGTTCAGGCCCAATTCCAGGCCGCGCCTCACGGTGGCGACGGCATCGTCTTCGCTCACGGTGCGGAACAAGCTGCCGATGGGAGCGCCGCCGATGCCGAGCCGCGTTACTCGTGCGCCGGTGTTCGCGATCTCCTTCGTATCCAGTGGATGTGCCACGGGGTGTGCCGACCCTTAGTCTTTCCGAAAGAGTTCAGGGTGCAGGAGCGCCCGGGCCAGCATTCGCCGCCGGTCGCGGTCGGAAAGGAGCGGCTCAATCTTCTCGACGAACTCGCTCATGGTCTCTTCCACTGTGCTCTCGGTCGTGTCCAGCTCGAACCGGTATCGGAGCAGGGAATGACCGTAGTGATATGCAAATCTCTCGAGAATGTGCTCAATGTCCTCTTCCCGGATGACACCTCGCTCGTGGGGAGCCTCTCTCATCCGCCTGCGTATCTCGTCCGCCGTCGCCTTGACGTGGACAATCACGGTATCCGGGCCCTGTTCTATGATCTCCTTTTCAATGCTTCGAGCCATGCTCTCACGGTCACCGTATTCGCCCGCTTTGCCGTAGCCGTAGTACAGGGGAGCGTAGACCGCCTCTTCGATGTGAAAGCCCAAGAGGATGTGGTCGCTGTCACGGTAGAGCTGGGGTGAGAGGTGGTAGGCGAACTGGTATCGGGTGAACATCTCCTTGAGGGCAGGGCCGAGGTCCATGTATTTCTGCAAATCCTCATCTGGGATTTCGTCCCAGTGCCCGAACCACGGAGGCGTAAAGTGGTCGTGATACGTGACGATTCCGAGGGGAGTGGGAGGCCCCATGACCTTGTCGCGCCACTTGACAATTTCTTCAGCAAGGGTCGTTGTTCCTGCGTATTCGCATCCGACCAGTATGAGCCTCATTGGAATTCTCCTCGCGTGGGTTTTGAGAGTGCGCAACATTATACCTAACCCTGAGCTCCGTTAGTGAGCATCGGCGACGACAACAAAGGAGACTATGTCGCAGTGCGCCGGAGGTTTCAGTCGAGGTAGTTGCCGAATCTGTAGCCAAGTTGGAATTGTGGGGTTGATAGAACCATTTTATGTCTATATGATTACCGCGCTTGAACGTTGGCCATAGATTCTAGGGAGGTGTATTCCGATGCTCAAGACAGGACGAGCGGTATTGCTTGCGTTTGCGCTAGTGGCCCTGCTTCTGGCCGCCTGTGAACGTGACGATGAAGACGGCGATGGCGACGCCGGGGCAGGTCCCTCGGCAGACTCGGTGCTGCGCGTTGGCAATGGAGGTGAGGTCCAGTTCCTGGACGCGGCCAAGAGCCAGTCCGGCACGGACATCATCTTCTCGGAGATGATATATAACCGTCTCCTTCAATACGACGCCACGATGATGGACCCGAAGCCGGATCTTGCCGAGAGTTGGGAAGTGTCCGACGACGGACTCACGTATACGTTCAAGATTCGTGAGGACGTCAAGTTCCACAACGGCAAGGATCTGACGGCTGCAGACATCGAGTACAGTTGGAACCGATGCCGGAACGAGATCGCAGACAAGGGTCGCTGCAAGGGCGAGCTTAACGACGTGGTCTCTTTTGCGGCGACAGGCGACTATGAGTTCGAGGTAGTCCTTAACAAGACAAGCCCCGTCTTCCTTCCTTCCATGGCCCACTGGTCGCTGGCCATCGTCGACGAGGGAAGCATCGGTCAGATCGACACCAATCCGATTGGCACGGGCCCGTATAAGTTCGTGAGCCAGGTGGTGGATGACAAGATCGAGCTTGAGAAATTCGACGACTACTTCGAAGAAGATATTCTGAACGAGAGGCCTGAGAAGGTCTTCATCATTCCCATCAAGGACCCGCAGACGAGAATGGCGGCCATCCGCAGCGGCGAGATTGACTTTGCGGTGGATGTGCCGCTGGAACAGGTGGCCCAGTTGGCCACCACGCCGGGCGTCCAGTTGCTGCAGCAGCGTGACGGCATCACGGCCTCCTACATGACCGTCATCTTCAACGTCCGAGAGGGTCCGATGACGGACGTGCGGGTGAGGAAGGCAGTCCAGCTCGCGGTTGATGCAAATGCGATCAACAGCGCGATCTACTTCGGGCTTGGCGAGGTCAGCTGCAACCCGGTCCTCGAATCGCACTGGGCATACCTGCCGTTCGACTGCCCGGAGCGGGACGTGGAGCAGGCTAAGGCGCTCCTGGCGGATGCCGGGTACGGTCCGGACAATCCGCTCCAAATCAAGTACATGCCGGAGAACATCCCCGTCACGCAGAAGATGGCTGAGGTCATCCAGCAGAACCTGGCCGAGGCAGGTATTGAGATGGAGATCGTGATTGTTGACAGCCCGACGTGGCTCGCCACGGCGGGGGGCGGCGGTGTG
>JAPOPA010000252.1 GCA_026713145.1 Chloroflexota bacterium | reverse complement strand
GGGGCCGAGAGCGACGGGCCAGGCTCGGGCCCACCCTTCACCCTCCCAATCCCGACGGTCGAGAAACCTGGGACCTGCACAGCGATCGGATCCCCACCTAACGCGACCCGCCCTCACCGTCAAAGACGGGGGGAAGAGGAAGAACGGGTGTCCGTTCTCGCGGTGGACGACGACCCTCAGGCCCTCAAGTACGTCCGCGACATTCTTTCGCAATCGGGCTACGCTCCGATAGTGACCGGTGACCCGGCGGATGTACTCCGTCTCATGGAGGAGGAGCAACCCCACCTCGTCTTGCTCGATTTGATGCTGCCGGAGACCGACGGCATCGAGTTGATGAAGGACATCTTGAGAAAGGCAGACGTGCCGGTCATCTTCCTCTCCGCCTATGGAAGAGAGGAATTCATTGCAAGGGCCTTTGACATGGGGGCCTTAGACTATGTCGTCAAGCCTTTCTCTCCGACGGAGTTGGCGGCGAGAATCCGGGCGGCCCTGCGGCGGCGTGTAGTCTCTGAGCCGTCGGAACCATACACTTGGGGCGAACTGACCATTGACTACACCAATCGCAGGGTGACCCTAGCCGGTCGTCCGGTACAGCTGGTAGCAATGGAGTACAGGATACTCGCGGAGCTTTCGGCCAGTGCCGGGCGCGTGTTGACCTATGAGTATCTGTTGGAACGAGTCTGGGGTGAGAAGAGCAGCGGGGACGTGCGACCCATGCGCACCATCGTTAGCAAGCTCCGTCGCAAGCTGGGTGACGACGCCGATAATCCCACCTTTATTTTCACCGAGCCTCGCGTCGGCTACCGTATGCCGAAAGGCAGCACGTAGAAGTAGGCAGAACCGCTAGCCTGATGAGGAGATTGGATTCTGGCGTCGGGTTCAATTCCATTGGTTTCCGCCGCGTATTGGCGTGGATCCGGTGAAGAGTAGGTACCAGTATTTTCACTTGATGATCGATAGGAATCTGAGCCAAATGTCACAGTTTCGGCAGAAGATTACAAGAAGTCACAATATATTCGCCAAAAAGTAACTCTCAAGTTACATACTTAGGATACACTACACGAATATGTGGTAAGGCGCTGACAGGCACACCGAAGGATCATCTCATCCCGTTCCCAAACTTACCAGCAGGGAGTCGGAGCCCCCTGTGCCCCATAGTGTATGGTGTTTATCGCCTAGCTTTCGCACTGTGAAAGGCCGTCATACTTATCGAAATCGTCGTTGCCGTAGTTGCGGTGGTCCAAAGGAAGACTGATGCTTACCCAGTTCCTGATTGCCGCCGTTACAATCGAGCTGTTCGTATTGCTGATCTAGGTGCTGTCTAGCGGTGCAAGATGAACCTCGATAGGTCAGCTTTTGGGAATCGCTACTTGAGCTTCTAGTCCTCATCGCCGTAGAAAGCATCTCTAAGAGGAATGATATCCATGTTCCACGACATCAGCGAAGGACCCAACCTCCAAGGAGAAACTGACAATGAAAGTTTTCGTGCCAGTCATGATCGCGGTCGTGGTCGACATCGGTTGGTTTGCCAACCGAACGGGCGAGAATGAGGAGCAGCGCGAGAAGATGCGCATCTTCTACGATAGCGGCGCAGCGGCTATGACCTACGGGCGGTGGAAGGAGAACGACGGCTACGCCAAATGCGGCTCCAACCTGTTCTCCCTCGATAGGAGCGGTCGCGGCATAGATGAAGGCCTCACGGGTCTGCGAGCGTGAGATAATCGTGTTCGCCGTAGACGTCGACTACCCAACCTACCTCACCCGCATCCACGAGTGGCCCAACGGCAACCCGCGCTTCCCTCAGTGCCGCCCGGGAGAAAAAAGTCCCGCCGCCGGCGAGTGGCGACACTTCACTACCGTCGAAGAGGCCCTCTACTTCGCACGCCAGACCAACCTCGAAATCGCCCACTGCCAACACTGCAATCCGGCACTTGCCGGCTGGGCGCCTTAACCCCAGGAACCCGCCCATGAATCATATCGCCCTTTGCACCCCCAATCATCGTCGCCGTCAAGGTCTTCATGTCCGCTGGCATCGGACAACACATGCAGGCTCCCGGCAAATAGAATTCAGTAAGAACCTATGGCGGTCGATGCTACCATCGCGCCGGGAGCCTGCCCCAACATAAAGGAGAATCAATGACCCGATTCTACGTGAACCTTCATGGACACGGCGGCGAACCCATGCTCCACCAGTCCACATGCTGGGTCGTCGATAGGCACAACAATCTGTCCGCCTCCAGACCGAGAGCTAACGCCACCCGCTGGCAAGGACCATTCGACACTATCGAGGAAGCCGAGCAACTCGCCAAAGCCGAGTCCTCCAACGCCCAGTGCCACAACTGCACCGACTGCATCGAAGAATAGGAGACGCTAATGCTCTACATCCTCGCCATCATCGCACCGCCCGTCGCCGTCCTCCTCACCGGCAGGCCGTTCACCGCCCTGCTCAACCTCGGCCTCACATTCCTTATGTGGATCCCGGGCGTCATCCACGCTCTTTTCGTCCTCAGCGAGCACAAGGCCGACAAACGCTTCAGCAGACTCGTAGATACATTCAACCAGCAGAACAACCATACCTAGCCTCCTCCCCCAAGCACGGGGCGCCGGGCGTCGCGTCGGCGGAGTGTTTACCTCCGCCTAAGGGTTCCCGCCCAGCCAACGCGGAGGCGCCCGGCGCACGCCTCCGGCCCCAACCACACAACGCAAAGCAGACCCACATGCCAGACGATTCTTCAGGACGACCAATCGACCCAAACAATCTGCCGGATGTCACGCCAGACGAGTGGCAGTTACTTTCTGATCGAATCGTACGAATTAAATACACACGGTGCTTCAATCACAGGTGAACCCATGGTAGCGATTTGGCTCCACCCCTTTCTTATGCAGGAGGATGCGAAGTCTCTGCCGCCAATCTTGGTATCTGCGAACGCAGAAATGACTGAGGATTTGGGTATGGCTCTCTTGGACATTGTTTCCCAATTGGAAGGACACACCCCGTGACCCCGACACTCACCAAGACATCCGAGACCGCCTGCGTCCTCACCTTCCCCTCAGACGACCGTTGCGGCGAGACCGCCTACGCCATCGAGTACGACGCCTTCTACGCCAATTGGAATGTTTCACCCCACCTGCCCAGCGCCCTCCTGGGCACCGGCCGCAGCCTCACCGACATCGTCGACCAGCTCATCTATCACGAGGGCGTCCGCCGCGACAACCTCGCCCGCGCCGCCATCGATCTCCAAATCGTCACAGCTCAGGCCTACCTCCGCAACGAAGCCACCCAATGACCTACAGGACCGGACTAGAGGAACACACCAGGGAGGACTACGGGCGCATCGAGCATGAGTTGCAGTATGCCGAGCAACTCCTCAAGAGCCTGCACCGCAAGGCCGACCGCATCAAAAGCGCGAGACGCACGAACAGCGTACTTTATGCCTTCTTCGTATGCCTCCTCCTAAAGGTGGGCGTCCAATTCATCGCCGCAATCCTCGTCATAGGAGTCGTCACAACCGAAGTCCTCTACCGCCGACCCGGCGGAGAATTTGTGACAGCCACTTGGAGAACGGGACCATGAAACGAATGTTCCGCAAAGAGGTCTGGCTCTACGTCTTCGTCACCATTGCCTTCATAGCCGGATGCCGCCACATCCTCGCCGACCTCGGACTGTGAGCCCATGAACATAGTCCACAGAATCGCCGCCACTTGGTCAATTCCGAGCTGGACGGTGATATCCCTCGTACCCTGGTTTGTGGCCCATCAACCTCACCTAAACAGAGCATTCGATGGATGCTTCGTCCCCCCGCATCATCTCAGCCGAGCCTGCACAGCCGAACACGACATAATCCACCAAGCAGAGATCTCCACCATTTGGCAACACTGGAAGATGCTGACCATAGTCCTATGCCCGCTCTGGATCATGGTGCGACACGAAAACCTAATAGCGCAAGAGGAGGAACGAGTTGTCGGCAAAGGACAAATGGGGAGTAGTGGACTATTTTGGAAATGACCGCCGCAGACCAGACCTTCATACCAAGGAACTGTGGGCTTCACACTCCTAGGATTTGAGGAAGGCCCAACCATCCATCCCAACGACCAGAGACATTTGCAGATACGGTTACAAGCTCTCGGCAACGAATGGTTTCCCAAAAATGCCAGATTGTATGCGTTTGTAGCCGCAAAGCACTTTGACATTTATACGAACGACGAAAGTTCCTACATGATTCACGACTCTCACATCGACGAGGTCATCGAAATCATCCGTCAAGGCATCCGTGCCGATGACTGCGACGCCACCCCATGACCATCCCCCGAAAGGAGAACCACCATTGAATCCGTTCCACTGGCCCTTACTAGCGCGCATCGAGACCATTGAACACCATCTGGGTTGCTCTTCTGCAGTACCCTAGCTGCCGTCTCTCCTGAACAGACGGACAGACTAGAAGAAGCTGTTGAAAGAGTCCAAGCTAGGGACAAGTCATCGTGGCTATTGAGCGCTGAGTAAATCGAGGTATTCGACAATACTCTAAATGCACAAATGAGTGGAATCCGAGGAACGTTCCCCCTCCATTAGGAACGTGACCACTCCATGAAACTCGCCACCTACCGCAACGGCTGGATGGCAAAGAAGTGAAAGATGACCAGTATAGAAGACCTTGAATCTCGCATTGAAGCGATAGAGAACGCGGCGAAGAGGATCCGTGTCGCAACTCTCATGTTGAATACTCTGCTCCCAGGAAGAATGAAGAACATTCCTTCAGGTGTTGGAAGGTCTCTAAGGGAGATCGAACGTGCGCTTGAAGAGCTTGAGGAGGCCTAGCCTATAAAGGGCTCCATCCTCCAGCGCAACTGCAAGTAGGAGCAATAGGAGACTTTGATGTCTCGCCCAGGTTGGTTCAGTGATCATCCGTCGACGTGCACGTGTGCCGTATGCAACGAGGTGAAGTTGGCTAGTGGCGACAACCGGCTTCGTCGACAGAATCGAGCTACTGGCGACGATGAGGTGGATGGGTATGGACGTTTTTGGAAGATCAAGTATCCACTTCCCTCGTTGAAGGCGCTTACAGAGTTGGAGGAAACGTTGGAGAAGGAGAGGGTGAAGGTGGTTCTGTAGGGGCTAGGATGTTACTGACGTGGTTGACCATCATCCTAATCGGGCTCGCCGTCGTTGGTGCAGTCACGCTCTTTGGAGACTGAGGAATGAAAGGCTCCATCCTCCAGCGCTCCCCGGCTCGTGGGAGTTCGCCATCGACCTCGGACGCGTCCCCTTGCGCCAGCGACGAAGCGCCCGGTTGTCCACCCGCAGCAGTCGGGCAAGGGCTCGCGAGGACAGTCAGCGGCCTCCATGAAATGCTCCAGACGCTCAGGGAAGTCCAGCGGGAACCTCGAAGGTTCTTTGCGGTAGTCGCACTGATGGCGGCGCACCACGTCTCTTCTCCCAATTTCGGTGTTCGACCATCAGTCATTCGTCGTTCAACAGCGAACGCAACCCGCCCGGCACCCTACTTGACAACTCAACGAGCGCCAGCTTGACATCCCCGTTGGGCCATCCGCCGGTGACGCACCACGACAGGGGAACCGACCACCAATTCAGATTGCCGCGGCATTGAAATCGCAAGACCCCCCGGAAGACATTGCACTGACACAGATGTATCGCTTGACTGGTGTAACGGACTGTCTCGCGTTGTCCGAAGAGTCTAGTCTGACGCGGGCTGACCGTAGCAATTGAATATTGGGGGCGAGTCGGCCCCCTCGGCCTCGCAAGGGGCGTGCGGTCCGGTGTGTCCTGCGGGAGTAACCCCAAGATACCTCGACAACTCACTCATTGCAGCAGAGCGGTACACGCTGTGCCGGACGATTTCCGTTAGCGCCTGAAGTGGTCCCAGCAGCAGTCCGGCCCGTCGTGAGCGGAGATCGTAAGTCGCCTCGGGATCAATCCCATCACCATAGGGCGGTGTTTGAAGCAAGGGGTACGACACAACTAAAGGCACTCTAATGCGCCACTCTCTTTGGCCGACGACCTAGACCTCGGCCATCCATTCTTTGACCGAGCAGGGGGTTCGACGCCGGAAACGGCCCTTTGCCCGCTGGCAACTCAAACGCAGGAGGGCCGCACACATAGCCGTGCAGATAAGGCCATGACAATAGCCTCGGGAGAGCCGACGCTGTGAGCTGGCGCTCGCGGCTGCATAGCGACCAAATCAAAAGGTCGTTCATATGCCTTAGGGCTCCGTCATCCAGCCCGTCTCCTTAAGGAGCCTCTGGGCGAGTTGGCGATACTCTTCCGCCTCGGCCACCAGGCCCTCGGCCTCAAGGTATTGAGCGAGGTTCACTGCGAGCGGTAACGCTCGGACCTTGCAACCCTCACAGACGGTCCCGACGCTGAAGCCATCCTTTCGCATATCCAGGTAGTAGTTTACTCCCATCCGCTGGTCGGCTGAGGTGTTCGCTCCGCAGAGGTCTTTCTCCTCCACCACGTTTTCGTCAAACAGGTGCATCACGGTCACGTCGTACTTCCTTCTGCATTCAAGCTCAGTCGCAGGCTGTCTGCTTCCTTGGATCGTCATCCGATTGTCTCCTTTCACGGCTCCTCTGAAACGCAGAAAAACCGTACATATGGGTGTGGGCGGGAGAGGCCGTCGCTCCTCTGGCGACGACCTCTCCCGTAGTTCGCGGTCCGGTGTAAAGTGCCGGGCTTGTTCCGTTCCCTAGAACAGCTTCAGCGTCTGCTGCTGCGCGTGTTCGGTCTCCGCGGCGTTGGAAGCCTGGGTCGCCCCCTGCCCGCGCCTGTTCCGGCGCCTGGCCGCTGGAGCGGGCCGCTGGTAGGCGGGATGCTTCAGCGACTCCTGCCACCCGGCCCTGGCCCTATCGATCACCGCCGGCAGTTCGCCGGTCAGACCGGACAGGTCACGGTCGTCGAAGGTCTCGATGTGCGTGTCGGACGAGGGCTGCTGCACGCCGATGGTGGCCCTACCAACCTGTCAAGGGCGGAGCGAAAATGTACCGGAGCGGCGGAGCAAATCCGTACCACTCAATTTACATTTAGTCAGTGAGACGATGGTTGGCAGTTCGTTGGAGTTGATCCTGCTGAACGGAGTCCGAACTACAGGTCCTGGGTGT
>JAPOPA010000161.1 GCA_026713145.1 Chloroflexota bacterium | reverse complement strand
GCCGGGACACGCCCCGCGCCCGAGCCCCTCCCCGCCGCGTCAACCAGCTCGACTAGTTCACCTCCGATCTTGGGAACCGGAACGCGCACCCCCAGACCGTCCGCCAGCGTGTCGACCGGCTCTGACTCGTCCCACGACTGCCCCAGTAGCGCCTGCGCCATGGAGGGTGCTCCGTCAGCGACGACTGCTACAATGCTCGTGCCGGGACTCCGCCTCTTCATCTCCTGGGCGATTCCCTTCATGAGCGACCCGTTCCCCAGCGGCACGACGACCATGTCCCAAGGCTCCGGGTCCCGCAAGAGCTCCGTCGAGATGGTGCCCGCGCCCGTCGCCATCTCCTCGATGACGCCGTCCTCCCAGAAGACGCCCCCGGCCTCGTCTGCCTTCTCCTTCGCATGCCCCTTAGCCACGTCGAAGTCCGTGCCGTATATCTCCACCGTGCTGCCCAACAGACGGATTCGCTCCAGCTTGGATGGGGTCGCCCCTTCCGGAGCAACAACGGTCACCGGAATCCCATACCGCGCACAGGCATAGACGATGGCCAGACCGTAGTTCCCCGCCGATGCGACGTAGACGCCAGCGTCCGGAACACCATCCGCCAGGGCACCCGCCGTCGTAATCGCCCCCCGCAGCTTGAACGAGCCTATCGGAGTGCAGTCCTCCCGCTTGAGCCAGATCTCGGCCTCGAGATGTCGACCAATTGCGTGGGCCTTCAGCAGCGGGGTCGGCGTCCACGGCTCGGCCTCGAGGAGCTTGGCCGCGAAGTCGATTGTGGTCGTATCAACTGAGGAGTGAGTCACACATTCGTCCGGGAAATGAGGTTCCGTGGTCGGCGGAATTATACCACCGTCGCGAACCCCTACGCCCCGAATTGGTAGTTGAGCGGGTCTTCGTCGAATTCGAGGTTGATGAGAGCCTCTCGCGCCGCCTCTTCGATAGCCTCATCGTCGTCCGATAGGTGCTGCTGCACAACGTTCTTTGCCACAGGTCCGCCGATGATGCCGAGTGCCTTGATCGAAGCAAGGCGCACTTCGGAGTCGTCGTCGCGAAGGAGTCGCACGAGGCGCGGCACGATCCTCTCATCGCCAAGGAGTCCGCACGCCGTCGCTGCTTCGAACCTCACCGCGGGCAGGGGATTGGACATCTCGTCGGCGACCGTCGGCAGCCATGCTGGGTTGGAGCTCTGCCCCATCCCGTAGACCGCACTCTGCACTAGCGTCGGGTTGTCCGACTCGTATGCTTCGCGGACGGCACTGTTGGTCTCCGCAGTGTTGAAGCTCGCAACCGCCTCCAACGCCCGCCGCCGAACGTCAACATCCTCCGTTGGGCTGTTGACCGCCGCCAGGAGCGCGTCTCTAACCCGGTCACAATCTTTGGCGAGCAGCTTGCCGTTCTGCGCCAACATCGAAAAGTTCTTCAGTGACATGGCCGCCGCCGCCCGAACCTCGGGATATTGGTCATCTTCCAGCAGCTTGACCAGCGGACGGATCATAGAGCGGTCCTCGGTCTCCCACAAGCCCTTCGCTGCCATCTGTCGTATCACGTCGTCTTTGTCCGACAGGCACGACTTGAAGACAGAGTTGAAGTTGAGCTCGACGTTGTCGTCAGCAAGCTCGACGAGTTTCCGAACGACCTCGCGCCTGCGTTCGGTCGACAGCTTTGGCCAGGCGATCCTGAGCTCGGCCAAGCCCTCGACCGGCAGGTCGTTAAGCTGCAGGAGGCCCGAATACGTCACGGGCTTGTCCGCGTCGGCCAGGTCGGTTAAGAGGTCGGGGAGCGTCACGGCGATGAGAATGTCCGGCGGGAATGGTTCCTGATAGAACGGGGCGACTGTGATGCGCGTTAGCAGGCACGGAAAATAATGGAGTCCCGCATCGTTTGTCAAGGTTGAGCGCAAGTGCGATACTGCGCTCCATGAGGGCGGTCTTTCGCCGCCATCAACAGTCCCCCTTCGAGGTCTGCCTGTGGCGCCTAGGGTCAAGCGTATGTCGGCGGTCGAGGTCATGGACACCCTCAGCCCCGAGTACGGCCCGTTCCAATGGGAGCCGCGCTACGATCCCGCCTCCGAGCTCGTCTACACCATCCTGTCGCAGCACACCTCGGACATCAACTCCGAGCGGGCGTTCAAAAACCTCATGGACACGTTCGGCACTCTGGAGGCCATCGCGGCAGCGGACATCCCCGACATCGAGAATACGATAAGACGTGCCGGCCTCTTTCGCGTCAAAGCGCCCCGGATCAAGCAGGTGCTGAACGAGGTCCTCGACGAGGTCGGCTCGTTCGACCTCTCATTCCTCGCCGAGATGCCCCTGAACGAGGCGAAGGACTGGCTCAAGCGGTTCAACGGCATAGGGCCCAAGACGGCGGCAATCATCCTCTGTTTCTCGCTCGGACTGCCCGCCATGCCGGTCGACACGCACATCTACCGCGTAGCCAGAAGGCTCCGGCTCATCGGTCCCAAGGTCACCGCCGACCAGGCCCACGACATCCTCGAGCCCATGGTCTCCCCGGACGACGTCTTCGCCTTCCACCTCTACCTCATCAACCACGGTCGCCAAGTTTGCAAAGCCATCCGCCCTCGCTGCGACTCCTGCGTCCTCGCCGAACGGTGCCCGTCGAGAGGCATCGAGCGGGGCTAGCCCTCCGGCCAGTCAACCTTTAGCTCTCGCACGGCGTTCCGCCAGAAGATGTCCTCGATCTGATCTCGCGTGAGTCCGGCAATCGCCGCCGCCTGCTTCATCGCCAGGAGCTGCTCGTACAGGCAGATGACGGGCCGGTAGTCCGAGTGGTCGAAGTGGAGATTGGGCACATTGTCGGTTTCGAGCATCTGGTGAGTCTTGCCGAACGCCGTGTACGCGCCATGGAACGAGACCGACTCAATGCCGTCGGTCCCGTAGAAGATGCGCCGGTGGTCCTCCTCGCGGAACAGAGTGATGAACGGGCGCACGTCGGTCACGGCAGAGGTGTCGTACCAGATGTTTGGCATCGCCTTGAGGCGGCCAATCCCCCGCTCCATCTGCCAGTAGACGAACGACCGCGCGCTGTGGGCGAGGATCCACCGGATCCCCGGATATCGCTTGGTGGTGTACTCCTCGAGGTCCCGCAGGTTCTCCTCGTCTCCGCCGCCGGCCCGGGACAGGTGCATCGTCACCCACAGTCCCAGGTCGCTGGCGACCTCCAACTGCTCGTGCGGCAGGAACTCGTGGATGCGGCAGTCCTTCATGTCTCCGGTAACGGAGTAGAGGCGGTACACCTTCAGGCCGATGAACCCACGTTCCTTAATGTCCCGCTCGATCTCCTGAGGAGTGTCGCTCGGCACTGTCAGTCGGTTCCGCCGTGACAGGGGATCGGACTCCATCTCCCGGTGCATGAACGAGTTGTGGCCGTACACGTCCGTTCCCGTCGCCGGCCTCCCCAGCATGAGGAAGTGAGTCTCCCGCCCCGGCAACACCAGATTGTGCCACGCCTTCGCCGTCTCGAAGTCGGTGTCGGGATACATGTCCCTGTACTTGCTATCCTCGGCGATGAGGCTGTTGTCGAGCAGGTGCATATGGCAGTCGTATACCCGCTGCGGCACCCAGCTCTCCAACTCCGACTCCCAGATTTCCTGGTCGTCTTTTCGGTAGTCGATGTGTTCCTTGGTTAGCATGTGCCCCCCTGCCAATGGACGCCGCTCTCAGCGCCGCATCAATGGCGATTGTCTATGTCACATCGACATAATCCCCGAAATCACCGCACATAGCAACAACCGCGCAACGTCATCCACTTGGATATGCCAGTCGCACACAAACTTGTAGGGGCGGGTTTGAAACCCGCCCCTACAGGCAATCAATGACAAACCTTCACATTCCGTCATTCCCGCGAAGGCCGGAATCAAGGACCCCCTCCGCGATCTTCGCGCCCTCCGTGGTGATTCCTACGAACCTGACGCCTCCGCCGCTGGCTTCCGACTCAGCACGCCGCCGATGCGCCGGAACGTATTCGGAATACTCTCGTTGAAAATGCTGTACACCACCGGCACTACGATCAGCGTTAGCCCCGTGGAGCTCATCAGCCCGCCGATTACCACGGTCGCCAACTCGGCGCTGATGATGCCCCCTTCGTCGGCCGATGCCGCCGCCAGCGGCAACAGCGCGAAGCTCGTAGTCAACGCCGTCATGAGAATCGGGCGCAGCCGCACCCTGCCGCCGTTGATGAGAGCGTCATACACCCCCATGCCCTTCTCACGTAGCTGCTCGACGAAGGCGATCAGCACGATGGCGTTCGTCACCACGATGCCGATGAGAAGCAGGATGCCCATCATCGCCGGCAGGCCTAGCGAACGACCCGTTATCACCAGCGCCGCTAGCGCCCCGATGAGCGCGAACGGCAGGGTGGTCACGATGACGATCGGGTTCCTCAGAGACCCCAGGCTGGCCACCATGACCAGGTACACCAGTACGACCCCTACGGCCATCGAGATGAAGATGGCCTGGAACCCCTCGGCGATGTCCGCGAACAGCCCGCCGCTGGTGATCGCTACGCCCGGTGGAAGCGTGATCGCGGTTATCTTCTCGTCTATCAGCCTGCCCACCTGCTGCGCGTCCTCGGCAACGATATCGCCCGTGATGGTGGCCGAGCGAATGCCGTCCGTCCGGCTGATCGTCACCGGGCCTTCCTTCACAACCACCTCCGCCAGCTCCCCAAGGGGGGCCGAGCCTAACGGTCCCGTGATGTTGAGACCCTCAACCGCCGCTATGCCGCCTGCCATCGTCCTCCGGTCGCCGGACAGCACCACGTCGGTTACCGTATCGTCGATGGTTATCCGCGTGACCGTCTCTCCGATGAGGTACTGGCTTACTTGCAGCCCTACCTGCCTCGTGCTCAGGCCGATGCTCGCCGCCTTCCCCGGATCAACTTGAATCGAAGCCTCGTCGCGCGCCTGCGCCACGTTGCTCTCGATGTTGATGACGCCTTCCACTTCTCCGATCGAGTCCGTCAGTTCCTGCGAGACGGCTACGATATCGCTGTAGTTCGGTCCCGTGATCCTGACATCGAGTCCGGAAGTCGGGGGACCGCTTTCAACCTCTCGGATCCTGATGATTCTCCCTCCCGTGTCAAGCTCCTCCCGGAGAATCTGGGCGATGTCTTCCGGCGCGCCCTCTGACAGATTGACGAGAATGCTGGCTTGATTCAGACTGCCGGGCGCCCCTCCCACGCTCAAGTTCGTCGCGCCTACGGTGGAGCTGTACACCTCAGCGACTCCGCTCACCCGGTCTTCGATTTCGATCACGTCGGCCAGTGTCCGGTCCGGCGGCGTGCCTGGAGGCAGCGAGATCTCGATCTGCACGATTCGGTCTCCCCCGCTCGGGAACAACGTGACGGGAATGAAGAATGTCAGTCCCATGCTTCCCGCGGTCAGCGCGAAGGCCGCAATTAGTGTTATCGCCTTGTGGCGGAGCGTCCACTTGATTATCGGTGTGTACAGGCGCTGCATCCACGTCTCTTGTAAGAAGGTGTCGTCCTCTTCTCCTGCGCCTTCAGGAAGGTCACCGGGCCTCAACAGATATGCGCCCAGTACCGGAACGGCCGTCAGCGCCACCACCAGCGACGCGATGAGGGCAAAGCTCACCGTGAGCGCGAAGGGCGCAAAGAACGCGCCAACCAACCCTTGGATGAATGCCAGCGGCGCGAATACCACGATGGTCGTCATCGTGGAGGCGAAGATCGCGGGCCCGACCTCCGCCGTGGCCTCCAGTGCCGCACGCCATCTCTCGCGACCCGCCTGGATGTGACGATACACGTTCTCCAATACCACGATCGCGTCGTCGACCACACGACCGACGGAGATCGCCAGTCCTCCGAGCGTCATGAAATTCAACGACATGTCCTGCCACGCCATCAGCAATACGCCGGTGAAGACGCTGAGAGGAATGGACATCGCGATGACAACGGTGGGTCGAAGGGTGTTCAGGAGACCTCGCGGGACCGTCGGCTTGAGCGTCAGCATGAACGCAAAGACGACCGTTACAGCGAACAGGAACCCGAACATCGCCTCCCGCAGCAGGGTGTCGATCTGGTGCTGAATGCTTGGCCCCTGGTCCGATACGATGACTGTCTCAACGTCGGAGGGTAGACCTTCGAGGCCGTCAATCGCCTCGCGCACGGCCCTTGTAACGTCAATAGTGTTCGCGTCCGCCTCCTTGATGATGGACACGCCCACGCTTGGCTTGCCGTTCGTGCGGGATATGCTCGTCGGCGCCGCTGACCCGAGGCTCACGTCCGCCACGTCTCCAAGACGAATCGGGCCGCTCGCCGATGCTCCCACGACGAGGTTATTGATGTCGTCAACGGAGCTGAGTGTGTGCGTCGTCTTCGCAAGTACCGCTTGACCTCCCTCGAGGATGGCGCCCGCCGGAAGGCTTACGTTGTTTTCTCTCAAAGCGTTCGATATCTGGAATAACGAGAGCCCGCTTGCCGTCAAGCGATCGGCATTCGCGGTGATCTGGACCCTCTGCTCGATCTCTCCCGTAGCCTGTACCTGCAGAATGCCCTCGATTTCCGCAAGCGCCGGAAGGACCTGCGACTCGACGATCCCCTGCAGGTCATCGGCACTTCTGTCCGATAAGACGCTGAACTGGATCACCGGGAACTGGTCGGGATTGAACCGTCCCACCGAAGGTTCATCAACCCCGTCGTTGAACGATATCCCCTTTACGGCGGAGGCAATCTGGTCCTCTGCCGCGGCCATGTCCGTGCCGTACACAAAGGTGGCCAACACGATTGAGTTTCCTTCGAAGGTCCTCGACTGCACCGAATCCAGTCCTGAGGTCCCAGATATCGCCCGCTCTATGGGTGACGTCACGTCGCGGACTACTGCGTCCGGGTTTGCGGATGGATAGGCCGTCGTTACCGTTACAAGAGGAAATTCAATCTCAGGGAATAACTCGACTCGAAGCGAACGGTACGCGGTTATGCCCGCGGTGAGAACGAGAATTATGGCGAGAACCGTAACCGTTCGATTGCGGACCGCAAGGCCGGTGATGAATGTCATGTATCGCTCCTGGGTGAGTTCGTCCTTCTTCAGTCAAATGCCGATTCGCAAGAACGCCCCCGTCCGTAGGCGAGGGCGAGTTCTCCCAAAATCCAATTGTAGATAACGACATACTGGGCCGGTAGGTTATTCGTGTTCAATACGGAACGCCGTGATGGTTCTAATATGTACAACGACACTCTCGCCTCAATGTCATCTAAGCGCCGCAACTACTCTTCTTCGTATCCGGTTGAGGCCACCAGGTCGCCGATCGGCAAATCAAGCGCATGGGCGATCTTCAGCACCGCGCCAATGGTCACATTCTGCTTCCCATGTTCGACCAGGCTGATGTAGGTACGGTCCAGCCCCGAAGCCTCCGCCAGCGCCTGCTGCGTCATTCCCCGGCCCGTCCGCGCTGAGTTGATCCTTCGACCCATCAGGGCCAACTGCTCTTGGAGCGTCAGCCTTTCCTCCGCCAAGCCGACGAGTCGACGCGCTTCCGCCACCGCCTCTAGCACGTTGTCTGCGGTGGCGTCGCATCCTAAAGCCTTCGTGTCTGCGGTCGCCTTGGTAAGCGACGCTCCCCCCAGCAGGATCTTTGGGGCAGGGGAGTTCAATTCACGGATCGCGTCGGCGGCCAATCTGGCGTTCGGCAGGAACTCCAGCAGCGTGGAGGAGATCGCGACCAGGTCGACGTTCCGCTGCCGAACAAACTCTGCAAGGTCTTTGGCGGGCGTTCCATCGCCAAGAAAATAGACCTCCCACCCGTCCATCGCCAGAAAGTCGGCTATCATGCGCGCGCCAATCGAGTGGTGGTCTCCTTCAACAGGAGTCACCACGGCTCTAACCCCCAGCCCGGCCCGCGGTGTCATCCCCTGCCTGAGATAGTCCATTGCCGCCATCGTGATGGACGTCGCCAGGTGCTCCTGGGCAACATTGATCCTGCCCTCGTGCCACATCCCGCCAATCCTTATCTGCGACGGTGCCAGCACTTCGAGGTATATGTCCGCCCGGCTCAGTCCGCGGCCTAGTGCCTGCTCGATCACCGCGTGCGCAAGAGCGCTCTCGCCAATCAATAGCGCCTCATCGTACCTGTCACGAGTCTCCCTCAGAATGTTCTCACTATCCATCACAGTTCACTTACGGGCAATTCTCATGAAATGTAGACTATTATAGACAATCAACTCATGAAATATTAAGAATATACATCATACCTGTTGGCCCGTAAAGGAGGGAACGAAAATCTTACAGATTGTAGCGATAGTTCTTGCTGCGGTCGGCGCTGCGAACTGGGGGCTGGTAGGCCTCTTCAAGTTCGACCTTGTGGCCCTGATTGCCGGCGGGATGAGTTTCGGCGACGTCAACGTCATCTCGCGGATCATCTACATACTCGTCACCATCGCAGGGCTCATCAGCCTCACGGCAATAGGCGAACTCGCCTAGCCGCGTCCTCCGAAGAGGTCGTTGAATTGAAATGGGTCTCTCCATCGCTGCCGGTTCCGTCCCCTTCCGCAGTGACGGCAGGCCCCTCATGTGACTCTGGTCCCTACACCCCCGCTATCTGGATGCAAAAGGGCTAGTCGACCTGCGGCAAGAAGCGCTTCTCGCGCAGAAGGTGGTCAGCAGCGCTACACGAGGATACCGGAATCACCCTCAACTTGAACGCTTCCATGCACATCCCACTCCCGACCGCGCCATCGCTTCCTACCTGCACGCAGTCTGCGAAGAAGCGACTCGACGCGGCTACAATATCGACCGAAACTGGGTCCACCTTCCCCAGCTCGAAGTTACACCCATCTAAGTCGCCGATGGCCAACTCCGCTACGAGATCGCACACCTGACCGCCAAACTCAAGCACCGCGCTCGAACGTCTCCAAGGAGTCACCGTCCCCAACCCGCACCCGTGCCTAGTGGCTGTTCCCGGACCTTTTGCGCCCTTGGAATGCACTAGTGTGTGACCTCATCCAGATCATTCGGGGGCTTGCGTGTTGCGAGTGCTCGAAGGTCGAGGATGAAAAGCACTTCTATAGGATTGCAGAATCAAATAAACTACACCAGACCTGACATTGATGTTTTATTGACTCACTATAGATGAGTCAAATATACTGTTATTATGTCAAAGCGACTCCAAGTCCTCCTTGACGAGGAAGAGTACCGAGAGATTCAAGGCGTTGCCCGCAGACAGCGTGTGACTGTCGCGGAATGGGTTAGGCAGGCCCTTCGGAAGGTCCGAAGCGACGATCCGGGAACCGTCGATGCCAAACTGCGCGCCATCGCTGATGCGTCTCGACATCGGTTTCCGACAGCCGACATTGACACAATGCTCAAGGAGATCGAAGCGGGGCAAAATACCCTGTGATCTTCATCGACTCGAACGTGCCCATGTACTTGGTGGGCGCTCCACATCCGAACAAGGACCGCGCCGTGGCGGTTCTCACGCAGTTGGTACGGAACGAGGAGCGATTTGTAACTGATGTGGAGGTCTACCAAGAGATACTCCATAGATACACTGCGATTCAGCGGCTCGATGCCATTGACGCCGCATTTGAGAGCTTGGACGCCTTAGTAGATGACACCCTGAGCTTCGACATGACCGAGGTGCGTATAGCTAGGGATCT
The DNA here is from genome assembly GCA_026713145.1 of Chloroflexota bacterium. Classification (GTDB taxonomy): domain Bacteria; phylum Chloroflexota; class Dehalococcoidia; order Lucifugimonadales; family VXLM01; genus VXLM01. Next base: position 767 of record JAPOPA010000161.1, on the reverse strand, counting down.
CATCACCTCTGTGAACGGTATATCTGCGCGGGATGCCTTGCACGTGGCAGTAATGATAAGGGCAGATGTTAGCCGCATCTTCAGCTTCGATCGGGGCTTCGACGCTTTCCCCGGCATTGACCGCTTGGATTGACTTAATGTCTGCTTCGTCAACACCTCTTCACGCGCAGACCGCTCGTAGCACAAGAACGACAATCGCACCCCCTCACTTCAAAGTCCCCGCCGCTTTCATTCCCCTACGTCACACGGCTATAATTACCTTTGGCTTATGCCCCAACCCATACGCTACGAGCGAGGAACCGCATGGTCACATCCATCGAGCAGCAGTACATCGACCTTCACCCGGAGTCCCTGGCGAGGTACCAGGTAGCCAAGGACCTGTTCCCCAACGGCGTCACCCACGACGCGCGTAACCTCACACCGTTCCCGTACTACGTCACCCACTCCGAGGGAGCGGTCAAGTATGACGTTGACGGCAACAAGATCGTTGACTACAAGACCGGACACGGCGCACTGATTCTGGGGCACAACCATCCCGCCGTCGTCAAGGCCGTTCAGGACCAGATGGCAATCGGCACCCACTGGAGTGCCTCCACCGACATCGAGATCAGGTGGGGCGAACTGGTCACCGAACTCGTGCCTTGCGCCGAGAAGGTCCGCTTCAACAGTTCCGGCACCGAGGCCGACATGATGGCCATACGAATGGCGCGAGCCTACACCGGCCGAGACAAGATCATCCGCTTCAAGAACCACTTCCACGGTTGGAG
>JAPOPA010000392.1 GCA_026713145.1 Chloroflexota bacterium | reverse complement strand
ATCCGTTCCAGCACACCCTCGGCACGTTGTTTGAGTTCAGGGTCGTGGGTCAAGTAGGCTCCTTTGGGGGAATTATGGCACGTGCTTGCCAGTATTCACCAATATAGCAGGCTGCTGAAAACAACTTCTTGAGTTAGGATACCACCACGACGTTCTGGAGGTATCCGACATATGCGTGGCAGACATGACCCACAGGCGACGATGTTGGCCTTCGTGGACCTAGAGGAGCGGGTCCCGAATGACCATCCTCTCCGGATCATCAAGGCCGTAGCAGACGAGGCGCTGGATCGGCTCTCGCCTGAGTTCGACCGAATGTACTCGAAGGTAGGCAGGGCGTCAGTGCCGCCGGAGAGGCTGCTGAAGGCATCGTTGCTGATCTCCCTGTACTCGGTGCGCAGCGAGCGAGCGTTCTGCGAGGAGCTTGAGTACAACCTTTCGGTCTTGTCGGCACGGATTACCTCATTGCCCTCGATCGGCTTCTACCCATTGTTGCGGCGCGAGGGTTCTCGCTGGCCTCCCGCAACCGGGCGACCTCCTCCGCTGTCGGGCGATAGGGGTTCTCGTAGGTGCCGACTTTATCATAGAGAACCTTGTAGCTAGGGAATTCCCGAGTTGACCAACTCGGATCTGGCGGAGTTCTCCCGCTATCGTCCGTTTGAGCTTCGGGTTCGTTGTCAGCCTCGTCTTGCCGCTTGGCCTTAGCGATAGACTCTAGCAGTCCTTCGGCCCTCTCGCGTTCAAAGGGGGAGAGAAGGTCTAGGTTGGCGTTACCGGTCGGTTTCAAACTCATTGTGGCTCCTTCCGAAGCCACCGAAACGAGCGCCGCAGCTAGGCTTTGAGATTTGCCGCGTCGTTGACCTCGCTCAGAAACCGCCGATACAATGATCGACGGGTTGGGTTCCCTGAGTGAGGTCCTCGCTTCGGCGGGGCTTTACAAAAAGAAACGACTCCACTGTTCTACCGCGATGGAGTCGTTGACAGGGTAAATTCACCCTGCTAGTATGTGGTCGCCATACTCTCCGCAAAAAAAGTTGGCGACTTCGACTCCAAAGACCCGGCGCTGGTAACGTCGGGCCTTTTGGTTTCCTGTTATGTATCTGTCATAGGAATCTCTCTTCCTGCGCGAAGTCTATGCCACAGCCCACAGACGGGTCAACCGTCACTCCGCAAAGTCCAGAAAGCCCTCGTCGTCCAACTCACAGACACCGGCGCGCCCGCTGCCTATACAGAAGTATGTGTCGTCACCGGTCCAGATGACGACCCAATGTCCTTCTGAATATATGATTGCCGAGGCACTCCCGCCTCCCGCGTTCAACTCCAATAGCGGGTAGCTGTCACCATCGGCATCCAAACGAACATAGCCTCCGCCGATTTCCTCACCAACGGATAGTACTGTGCCCTCAAACACCCCTGCTGTTGTATCACCAACTGGACCCTGAGGGCCGGGAGGACCAGGAGGGCCGGGAGGCCCGGGAGGACCCTCAGGGCCGATTGTAGTCATTCCACCCTGCTGACCCGCCGGGCCTTGCGGACCGGGCGGGCCTGCCTCGCCGCGCTCTCCTGTCGGGCCGGGAGCCCCTGCTGGACCCTGATCGCCACGATCACCCTGGGGGCCTGGCGGGCCAGCAGGACCTTGCAGTCCTTGCCGACCTTGCTCTCCCATCGGACCCTGTTCTCCCTGCGGGCCAGCATCGCCTCTTGGTCCTGTATCCCCACGCGATCCCGGCGCTCCTGCCGCACCTGCAACACCTTGTGGCCCCTGAGGGCCTCCCGGGCCGGGCGGTCCCTGCTCTCCCTCCGGCCCAGGGGTCGAGTGCGCCTGGATGAGATTGATGACCTCTGCCTCTGACAGGCCGCCCTGACAGCCCAACCCAACCAACAGCAATGCAACTACTAAACCTGCGATACCGAACTTCATGGTGCCTCCTTCAGGCAAGGATGGTGGTACTCGCTACAGACACACAACACCCTCAAAGCCGCCCGAAGGAGGCACGAGGCCACCCTCATTGGCTTCAAGGATGTTTGGGACTGTAGCGAGTCCGGCGCGAACCTTATCACGCGATGTGTAGCATCTCAACTTAAGTCTGCGACAAACGGCGTGGTAAACAAAGGCTACCCTGTGTTAGTGTCAGGGTTGAAACTGGGGAGGGAAGTGATGCCGAAACGAAAGCGCCCTATCGGTCGACCACCGCGGTCAATGCCGGCACGGATCGACGCCTCGCCGGAAGAGATCGCCCGCGTGGTGCTGAACGTCAAGCCGCCGAAGAAGTGGCGGTATCTACAGAAAAAGGACTCCGACTAACTCTCTAGGTCCGCCGCCACTCAACCATGCGTTCCAAGTGCCAAAAAGGATGGTGACATGCCACGCCGTTATGTTGATGAAAAGACCTTTGAAGAAATCAAAGGGGTGTTTGCCGAGCTTGTGGACTGTGCCACAAGGCGACGAACGACCACGTACAAGGAACTTCATCGCAAAACCGGAGCGGCCAATCCTAGGAGCATAGGACGTACACACCTTGACCCTATATTCCACTTTTGCAGGAGGAACGCCTTGCCCGGGCTGACATCCTTGGTCGTGACGAAGAAGTATGGCGAACCTAGTGACGGATATGAACCATCGGCAGCGGGATGGGAAGCTGACCAGCAGGCTGCTTACGAGTATGACTGGCAGGCGTTGCCTCCAATAACGGTCGAGGACGTCCGCGCATTCTAACTACGCTCTGGTCAATTCAGAGTCATGGGAAGCAAGCCCCATTTCGGCGGATTTTGTGTAGGATTGTATATAAGCACCACTGAATTGGCTATCAACCAGAACGCTTCAGCAATGGACGTTCTTCTTGTTCTGGCTCAGCGGGGTCGGCCTCGGAATCGTGTTCCTGTTGCTCGTATTGACGCTGATAGCGCCATAGAGGAGCGGTTCCAATTCTAGTTTCCCGGATTACACCCCAGAGCACTACCAACAACCCCAGCAGGACTAAAAACCCCACTAAATCAGCTGCAATAAGTGCGTAGTGGATCCATTCCATATCTTACTCTCCCCCATCGCACCGACCTGCGGAACATTTCTAAAATTGTAGCTGGTTTTGTGTAGGATTGTATATAAGCACCGTCTACAAGGGTTACTGGAGCCACGGCCAGAGGGCAGGCACCCTGAAGCGGCGAAACGCATATCTCGAAGGCATTATGCAGACCGCCATCGACTCCCAGACCGCCGGCATCGAGCAGATGCGACCCGGCAACCGCGCCGGCAACATCGCCAGGGCCATCCGGGAGACATGCGAGGCCGCCGGGTGGTCGCTCCTTGGCGGACGTGTCGGACACGGCATCGGCATGGACTACAGCGAGCGTCCAAGCCCGGCCGAAAGCAACGACGCCATCCTCCAAGCGGGAAACACCATTATCCTGCACTCCGCGTTCGCCCTGCCCGGCTCCGGCAAAATGTTCGTCCCCCTCGGAGACCACATGCACGTCGGCGAAAACGGCCCGGAGTTCTTCATGAACTTCGAACGAGGTCTCTTCGTCGCCGGCGAGTAAGCCCTGCGAGCGCAGTCGCTTGCTGCCACCGTTCCCATTTCGATAAAATAGCCGAGTATCCCCTCTCCCTTGAGGAGATGCACCCCCCTCTCCCGTTCGCGGGAGAGGGCTGGGATGAAGTTAAGTTTCCCGTTACATTCATCGCCCTCCGTGGTAAAGCCTCCCACTCAGGACTTTCACACTTGGAGGCTGACCGGCTCACCCTCCTCTCCCGTTGGCGTGAGAAGGCCTACCCATACTCGTTTCGGGGATGGAACTGAGGGCGGGAGTGCCCCCGGCCTTTCTCAGTTCAAAGAACGATGCGGTATACTTACTCGCAATATCCCCTGACATCCAACGGTACCCAGAGATGTTGAGCATCGAGACCATCCGCAACGAGACCGACCGTGTCAAGAAGTCCATCGCCGACCGGGGTCTGACCGGCGGCATCGACCGGATCATCGAGATGGACCTTCGTCGGCGTGAGCTAATTGCCGAGACGGACATGTTGCGGGCGCGCCGCAACGAGGTCAGCGGCAGACTGGGTAGGTCGAAGGAAAAGCCGCCGGAGCTTATCTCTGAAATGCGGGAGGTCGGCTCTCGCATCAAGCAGCTTGAAGGCGATCTTCGCGATGTCGTCGCCGAGTACGACTCCCTTCTACTCGACGTGCCGAATATCCCCGAGGCCGATGTCCCCGTGGGAGACGACGATTCCCACAACATCGTCGTCAAGACGGTCGGCGCTCCGCCGGACTTCTCATTCGACCCGAAGCCTCATTGGGAGTTGGGGGAGTCGCTCGACATCATCGACTTCCGGCGCGCGGTCAAGCTGGCCGGCTCGCGGTTTTACATCTTCAAGGGCAAGGGCGCGACACTCCAACGAGCCCTCATCACCTGGCTCCTCGATACCCACGTCAGCGAGTTCGGGATGCAGGAACTATACGTCCCACACATGGTCACGCGCGAGGCGGCAACCGGGAGCGGCCAGTTGCCCAAGTTCGCCGACACGATGTACCACGATGAAGAGGATGACCTCTGGATGATCCCAACCGCCGAGGTGCCCATCACAAACATCCACGCCGACGAGATACTTGAGCCCGGCGTGTTGCCGCTGAAGTACGTCGCACACTCCCCCTCATACCGCCGTGAGAAGGCGGCAGCCGGCCGCGACACGCGAGGAATCAAGCGGGTCCACCAATTCGAAAAGGTCGAGATGTTCCGATTCACCGAGCCGGAGGGCTCTCCTGCCGCTTTGAACGAAATGGTCGCTGACGCCGAGGAACTCTGTAGCCGCTTGGGTCTCCACCACCGCGTCCTCCTCCAGTGCACCGGCGATCTGGGCTTCGCCTCGATAAAGACCTACGACATTGAACTTTGGGCCCCCGGCAGTGGAGACTGGCTCGAGGTGAGCTCCGTCTCCAACTGCACCGACTTCCAGGCCCGCCCCGCCAAGATACGGTACCGTGCAGAAGAGGGAGCCCGCCCGCAACTCGCGCACACCCTGAACGGCTCCGGCCTCGGCATTCCCCGTACGCTCATCGCGATCATGGAGAACTGCCAACAGGCCGACGGCTCAATCGTCGTACCCGAGGTCCTGCGACCGTACACCGGCTTTGACGTAATCGGACCCGCCTCGTAACATGTCAGACAGTAGCCCGCCTACTGTCCCTTCCCGATAGGCGTTACCGAGCAAACCACGCCTCCGACCCGGCAGCATCATTCAATCTGCAGACACAAAGGAGCTTACATGGCGATCAAAGTTAACTGGCAAGACGTAACACCGTACATCGGGCATGAGACGGCCATCGTCTGGCCCATCCTCGGGCCGACAAGCGCCGGGGAGGGTTCGTCCTACAACGAGACTCCCCTCCAGGGATTCAGCGGCGTCACGCGCCACATGATCCAGCCCGGCAAGGCCGGTGACTACCATGTCCACTTCGACCGCGAGCAGGTGTACTACTTCACCGAGGGCAGCGGCAAGATGAACATCGACGAGGTGATCTACCCCGTGAAGAAGGGTGATGCCGTCTGCGTCCCCCCTACCAGCTACCACCACATGATCAACGACACCGACGAGTGGCTCGTCCATCTCATCATCAACGGCAAGCACGTTCCCGAAGAGCAGCAGGAAGAGAACAAGAAGATCATCGCCGCCTCAAACGCGCACGGCTCCAAGCAGCCCATCGCTCACCGTCATTGGCTCGATAGCATGCCACACGTATCACACGGTGCCGCCCTGCTCTGGTCGGTCTTCGCCGGCAAGGGATCGCCTGGCCGTTCCTACACCGAGGCTCCCGTCGAGGGCGTGCAGAAGATCACCATCCACCGCCTCCAGCCGCGTCTGGAAACGGGCACTCACTCACACTCCGACAAGGAGCAGGTCTACGTCTTTACTGAGGGTAAGGGCAAGATGATCGTCGGCGACGAGACATTCGACGTCGAGGAGGGCGACTTCGTCTACGGCCCGCCGCGAGTACCCCACGGCCTCATCAACGACAGCGACGGCTGGCTCGAACACCTCATCATCAGCGCCGAGGTGGAGTAACGCCACGCTGAGAAATTGTGCCGCTGGCTAAGTCAAGATCGACTCCGGGTACATGGTCCAATTGGTCGAGTAACCCGAGGTTGTTACCGAGGGAGCGAACTTGGAAGACTGTCGCTTCATGCTCCGGGACGCCCCAAACGAGATTGTCTTGTCGTATGATGATCCGGGCAAGGAAGTCACTCTAGTCGACAGCCTGATAGAGCAATTGCCGGTGGAAGTTACAGGTGTCGGTTGGATGGCGCGTGGCATAGGGTGTTGAAGCGGCCGGTCGACTTCCATAGAGGATTGACATGAACAAGATAGACGTGACATTTGAAGAAGACGAAGACGGATTCATCGTGGCTAGTTGTCCAAGCCTGCCCGGGTGCCACTCTCAGGGTCGGACAAGAGAAGAGGCTGAGGTCAACATCAGAGAGGCGATAATTGGGTTTGTCGCCAGCATGAAGAAGCACGGGGAACCTCTGCCCTCCGAGTTCGATCTCCATGAGGTCAAACTAGAGGTCTAGAGTGGCTCGTCTACCCGTCGTGTCTGGCGATGAGTTCGTCAGGGCTATGCGTCAAATCGGTTACACTCTGGATCATGTTCGAGGGAGCCACATGATCTTGGTGCATCCATCAAGGTCCAGGCTGTCGGTGCCTAGGCATAAAGAACTGGGCAGAGGACTGTTGAGACGCCTCTTGAGAGATGCCGACGTTTCCAGGGACGAATTCGCCAGACTCGTAAACTGAAGGGGCAAAGTCCAACTTGCCCCTAGCTACTTTGCGAAATACACACATTCGCTCGTATGTCGGCGAGACATAACAGTGCTCAGGGCGAACGAGAAATCGGCGACAAGGCAGAAATGAAATTTCCCCAATTCACTCGAAGGCCCTGCGAGGGGATTTCGGGTACATTGCGGAACCGCTATAGACTACATTCCGACTGGATAGACAGCCGGACGAGTAAGGCAGCTATCACCGCTACGTCCGAGACGCCCCGTTTCGTTGAGCGTCCTTGACTTCCTGGGTTAGCCCATACTTCCGTGGCTTCGTGCTCAGCAGCTCGACTCCGCGCTCATCGAGAATAGGCCAGATCTTGTTGGCGAACTCCGTGCCGAAGCGTACACTCGACATCCTCGCCATTGGATCACTGGGCCATTCGGATTTGATCACGCGCTGGCACTCAGTGCTCCTGAAGGCACCGGTCGGCATTTGCCTGATAATGAGGTCGGCTACCTCAACCATTCGGTCCTTGCCATCATCGCCGGCCGGGGACCCATCTACTTCGGAAGGTGGCATTCGGCGTGTGCCATTGGACTGGGTCTCGCCGGCATCACGGGCCGGAAGCGAACTCATTCCGACGGATCGAGGTCGGCGAGAGACATCGGTCTGAGCCTCGCCTGCATCACGGGCCGGAAGCGAACTCATTCCGACAGATCGAGGTCGGCGTGAGACATCAGTCTGAGACTCGCCTGCACTGCTAGGCCTTGACACTCGTCGGGTCTGAACTACGTAAATGTGCGCGTTGGGGAAGTAATCCCTGATGGTGGTCGACCGCGTCTTCGTGCGGTCTGTCACCAACCAGAGGAATGGGACTCGCCTTGACTCCAGCTCCTTCAGCTTCGCGTACAGCGGGATGAAATCGCTGTCATCACTCATCACAGCCACGAATTGAGTAACCCCCGTCACGTAGTCGGCTATCGCGTCGATGGCTATCGCGATATCCGCCGAATTCTTGGACTGCCTGTTGCTGAAGTGCTGTATACCTCTGGCAGTTGTTGTCAACTGAGGAAACCGGCCGTTTGCCCAAATGTCCCATAGCGAGACTCGGTCGGCCTGTACGTAAAGGTTGAGGCGGGTCGGCGGCGGAGTTCCCTCCGGCCAGTCCTCGATGATGTTCTCTATGAGGGTCTGTGCGCTGCCCTGAAGGTTCTCGGTATCTACATACAGCGCCGTCCCTGGACCCTTTGAATTGTTCTTCGTGAGTCCCCCGCCAATGCCGGAAGAGGGCTCGGATGTCATGTTTCTACGAAATAGTTTTACCATTAGCCCTCGTCGCCGAAGCGCTGTACTTCCTCGGTCATCTCTTTTGCCACGTTCGCCGGCACGTCCCCGGCATCGATCTTCGTCTGCTGCACGATCTCACGGATCTCTTCGACCACCTCGGGGTTGGCAAGTGTAGTCACGTCGCCCACGTCCACAAAGTTCGAGATCGCAGCGGTCACCCGCCGCATGATCTTGCCGGAGCGCGTCTTCGGCAGGTCGGGAGCAATCCAGACGTACTTCGGCCTCGCGGTCGGCCCGATGATCTGGGTGATGGCAGCCTTGACCTGTGTGGCTACCTCGTCCGGATCGTGACCCGCGTGAATGGATACGTACATCTCCGGAGATCGCCCCTTGAGCTCGTCGAATGCCGGAACGGCAGCCGCCTCCGTCACGGCCTCGACCGTCAACGTCGCGGATTCGAGTTCCTTCGTGCCCAACCGATGGCCTGCCACGTTGATGACGTCATCCAGCCGCCCGACCACGCGGAGATAGCCGTCCGCGGCCTGGATTCCGCCGTCACCCGTCATGTACGGCCAATCGCGCCAGTCCTTGCTCTCGGGGTCCTTGTTGAATTTCGTGTAGTAGGTGTCGATGAACCGCTGGTCGTCTCCCCAGACCGTCTGCATCCGTCCGGGCCAGGGGTTGCGTATGCATACGTTGCCCGCCACGCCGCTTCCCGGTTCGATCTCGTTGCCGTTCTCGTCGAACACGACGTGCTCGATACCAAGCGCTCCCGTCCCGCAGCTTCCAGGCTTCATGGGCTGCAACGCGGGCAGCGTCACGCCGATGAATCCCCCCGTCTCCGTCTGCCAGTAGGTATCGACGACGGCCGCCTCGCCCTTTCCGACGACATCGTAATACCAGCGCCAGACCTCAGGCTCAATCGGCTCACCCACGGTCGTCATGTGCTTGAAGTGGTAGTTGTACTTCGCGGGCTCATCCGGCCCCGCCTTCCTGAGCATCCTGATCGTGGTTGGGGCCGTATGAAAGATGTTGACGTTGAGTCGCTCGGCTTCGCGCCACGCCCGTCCGGGATCGGGATAGTTCGGGACTCCCTCGAATAGCACACCCGTCGCGGCAACCGACAGCGGACCGTAGACAATATAGGAGTGTCCGGTAATCCATCCGATGTCTGCGAGACACCAGTACGTGTCGGTGGGATGAATATCCTGATAGTAGAAGGATGTGCCCGCCGCATAGGCAAGGTATCCTCCCGTGCTGTGCTGCGCACCCTTGGGCTTAGCCGTCGTACCGCTCGTATACATGAGGAAGAGAGGATGGTCGGCGGGCAGGGAAACCGGGGCAACCTTCTTACCCTTATGCTCCTCAATCAGGTCGTTGGCAAACACGTCCCGCCCTTCGACCATCGGGGTCGACGAGGAGTACTTGCCGGGGTAGCGCTGCCATATCAGCACCTTTTCAACCTCGACGCCCTCGTTCTTCGCGACCTCCACCGCCTCGTCGGCTTTGATCTTGTGGTCGAGCAGGGTGCCGGCGCGATGGTAGGCGTCGGCCGTTATCAGGATGGAGCTACCCGAGTCGACGATTCGATCGCCACACGCCGCGCCACTGAACCCGCCGAAGACCTCCGAGTGAATAACACCGAGTCGGGCGCAGGCCAGCATCGTAATCGGCAACTCAACGATCATCGGCATGTGGAGCGTGACGCGGTCGCCGGCCTTGAGTCCGAGGCTTTGTAGCAGGGAAGCCGTCTCGTTTACCCGAACGTACAGTTCCTGAAAAGTGAGCACGATGTCCGGCTCGTCTTCGAGCTCGGAGACCCAGATGAATGCGGCCTTGTTTGCGTGCTCCTCCAGGTGCCGGTCGACACAGTTATAGCTGGCATTCAATCGTCCCCCTACGAACCAGTCGAAAAATGGGGGATTGGAATCGTCCAGCGTCGTATGCCAATACTTGTCCCACGACAAGAGGTTGGCGTACTCGACGAAGCAATCGGGGAATTTGTCGGGAGTAAAGCGGTCGAACACTGCAGGATCGGACACGTTGGCCTGTCCGATGAACGCGGGACTGGGGTGGATCAGTTCCTCTTCCTTCCAGTGGGACGCGATCTCTGCTTCGGTGACGTTACCTTCCGTCGTCATCTTTCCTTCGACTCCTTGGTATCTATATTCAATTCGACTCAATCAACGACTGATAATGTATCACAAACGTACGGCACCAAGTGACGTAAACGTATTGTGTGCACATTCGTAATGAGGCTTAGACGACGCCGCAAACGCGTTCCGGATGCCCTCAACAGCTACGCACTGGCAGATACGAGGACTTCCGGACAGAACGCTGCGTAGGCAAGCCGGCACACCTCGGCAATGGCCTCGTCCCCTCGAACGTCGTTGGAGCCGGCGGTGGCGAACGCCGAAACGACCATTGGGCCGCTCGGCAAGTACACAATTCCCACGTTGCCCTTGATTCGACCGCTCGAACCGCTCTTCTGCGCGACGACGACTTCGCGAGGAAGGTCCCGGCGAATCATGCGCAATTCGCGTGCATTCTTCATCATCTCCAGCATCTCAGACGACGCTTTGGAACTGACGAGAGTACCCTCGTACATTCGCTTCATGAGGCTCCCCATTTCGCCGGGTGCCGCCACGTTGTTCTCAGGGGAGTCGCTGTACGACACACTCTTGTAGTCGTTCGCTCCTGCCGCCGATGCTTCCGCCTGCAGCACGTCGTTGGCACGGTTGGTAGGCAAATCGTCTTGGTAGGTCATTCGATAGTGGTACCGCCCCATCGTCACACTGGTACGCGTGTTCGGACAGCCCAAACGGTCGAGGAAAGCGTTGACATTCGGTATTCCCACCGTCTCCATCAAAACATCGGTCGCCATGTTGTCGCTGATCGTAATCATCATGCGACAGTAGTCGCGCAAGCTTATCTCCGGTTCGTCTTGCATCAGCTTGAGTTGACCGGAACCATGCGCTGAGTACCGGTCCTCCATCCGCTTTCGGTCGTCTAGCGACAGAATTCCCTCGTCATCTTGCCGGAATAGCTCGGCCATTACCGTGACCTTGCAGACGCTGGCCGTCGGGTATCGTTGGCTGGCAGCGTACTCGTGGGATTCGCCGGTCGCCAGGTCTTCAAAATAGAAGCCCATCCGCCCGTCGAACTTCCCCGCGATGGTGTCCATCTCACTGGCCGGAAAGGTCATGCGTCTTCTCCTAAAGCAGGGGATTCAAAACGGGGTTACGCCATTGGAGAGAGTTTACCAGAAGAGACCAGTATCGTCTTGAACTAGCTGCCGCAACGCCCGAAATTGTGGACTGTCACTCGTCACAATAAGTCTGTGATCGCAACCAGCGAATGAGCGGAGAATTGACCGAGAGTTGTTGACAATAACCCTCTATCACTTGATTGGTTTGCTGGAGAATCTACGAACTCTTCAACACTGCGTTTTCGTATGTGATGAGTGCCTTTGACAAAATTCGATCTGCTGCCGTATGCTTTCTGGCCTAAAAGGTGCTGTTGGAACATCTGAGAGTGGGTTTCCCAAAAGCCTTGTGCTCTTTTCCCGTTCACGTATGACAAGATTCCCTGCTCCGTCCAACTGCCCACAGATGACACATCCTGGAGGACCCAATTGTCTAGATTAGCGATTGTTTCAATTGAAGAAGCCATGGCCAAAACGGCTTCCGGCAAGAGGGCCAAGATTATTCACGAGTATCTTGGTTATATCCGTCAGCTGGAATCCGGCCAGGCCGGAATGCTGTCCGCGACGGAAGGCGAGAGCGCGATAGCGATAAGGCGACGCCTGAATCAGGCAGCCAAGGCGGCCGGCGTCGAACTCACTATCAAACGTTCGGGCGACGATGTCTACTTTTGGAGTACGGCGCGCAGAAGAGGGCGTCCTCGCAAGGCGAGAATGTAGGACCATTAGTCTCCCCTACCCCTCCAGAACCCCGGGCCCATACAAGGTCTCTCATTCGTCTAAGCTGCGTCGTCTCTCTCCGACTCACAGCCTCGATTGCAGATACCGTTCCACCCCGAGCGTACCTGAACGCGCCGGAATGGGACGATGTTTCCAGGATTGGGGCAATTCCCAAACAAACCCGGAATGTCGTTCGAGCGGAATCGCCACCAAGTGCTGGTAGAATAGCTGCCGCTGCAGAAACTTTAAGTCACTGTTCGTCTGGAGGGATGCATGCTTGATCTCGCGATCCACAATGGCTTGGTTGTTGATGGTACCGGAAGCCCGGGCTTCCGCGCCTCCGTCCTGGTGCAGGGCAATAGAATCACGATCCATCGGGGCGACCACTCCGAGATAGAGGCGGCACACACCATCGACGCCGAAGGCAAGGTCGTCTGCCCCGGTTTCGTCGATCTCCACTCCCACGCCGGACTGACCATGCTCGGTGAGCCGCACCATGATCCGAAGGTGCGCCAGGGTGTTACGACCGAGTTGGTAGGCATCGACGGGATTTCGCACGCGCCATATAAGTCGCAGGAAGAACTGCGAAGGGCGATCTGGCTCGACTCCGGGTTCAATGGTTACCCGCCTGGGTCTCCCGACTGGCTCAGCGTCCTCGATCTCTACGGTAAGTACGACAACGCAATTTCGATCAACGTAGCCATCATCTTGGGCAACGCTCCCGTACGCATCTGGAGCGTGGGATGGAACGACCGTCCCGCCACTGCTGAAGAGATCGAAGACATGCGCTCCGTTACGCGGGAGGCGATGGAAGAGGGCGCATGGGGACTCTCTTCCGGACTCGACTATCCGCCCGGTTCATTCGCCAGCACCGACGAGCTGGTCGCTCTAGCTGAGGTCTCGGCCCGGTTCGGGGGCTTCTACCACACCCACACCCGTGCTGCCCTCAGGGAGTACGGACTGCTGGCCCCCTGGGAAGAGGCGCTCGACATCGGGCGGCGCTCCGGCATCCCCGTTCACCTCACGCACTACCGGCAGCCCCGCCAGGGTGTCGGAAGCCACCATGACTACATCGGTCTCGTCGAGCGCGGACGGGACGAAGGCATGGACGTGACCTTCGACTGCTACTCCTACCCTTACTCGGGCACCACGCTCTTGATGCTGATTCCGAACTGGACGATGGACGGCGGTCCGGAGCGCGCCATTGCCGCATTCAATGACCCAGGCGACCGCGACCGCATCAGGCGTGAGGTCGATCGCGAGACCCTCTCCGAAACGTGGCTGACCAACTTCAAGCAAGCGCACAACATGCAGTACGACGGGAAGTCGATCACGGAAATCGCACATATGCGTAGCCAGGACCCCGTCGACGCGATCATGGACCTCCTCGTCGACGAGAACCTGTCCATACACATCGTCGGTACCGGCACGAACCAGCACACGCTGCCTGCCTTCGTGTCGCACCCATACGGCATAATCGCAAGCGATGCCATCCTTCTCGGCGAATACCAGAACCCCCGATCATACGGCTGCTTCCCGATCGTACTGGCGGAGTTCGTGCGGGCCGAGAAGCACCTTCGCCTGCCCGAGGCGATCCGCAAGATGACCTCGTTCCCGGCCCAGCGGCTCGGCCTGCCCGACAGGGGCGTCCTCCGCGACGGTTTCAAGGCCGACATCGTGGGGTTCGCTCCCGGCGAGGGGAGGGGCGGTGCCGTTTTGGGGGCCCCCCAGCACTACCCCATCGGCATCGACTATGTGATCGTCAATGGCGAGATCGTCATCGACAACGGGGAGCATACCGGCGCGTTGCCCGGTCGCGCACTCAGACGAGGGCGGCCCTCGTAGCCGGACTCTCGCGCACTAAATGTTGATCCGCTTCTCAGGCGGGACGGTCTTGTCGTGCTCGACAACTCCCTCGCGGTGCTCGCCGCGCTCGACCATGACCTGCCGCGCGGCGATGCGCACCCGGTCCTCGTGCGAAAGGAACTTCTGCACCTTCCAGATGAACT
>JAPOPA010000005.1 GCA_026713145.1 Chloroflexota bacterium | reverse complement strand
CCCTGTTCCCGATTGAAGTCCCGAAATGGCATGCCACTTCTCCTAAAGCAGGTGCAACAACACGAACTTACCCCTAGAACCTCTGTATTTTCAACAAGATAACCTACTTATGAGACAGCCTCCGTCGTGGGAGAGGGCTAGGGCTAGGGTGAGGGCAAACCCCTACACCCTCACCCTAGCCAGATAAACATTCGTCCCGCCCTCATGCGACGAGTAGTAGCTCATCCACAACAGATCATCGTGCCACACCATCCCCGCGTAGCTCGTGTCCCCACCGCTAGGCAGCGTGAGCACCGGCTCGTACGTTGAGGTCGTCATCCTTGCCAACACTGTCCGAGGCCCCTCGTCCGTGAAGAGACGCCCGCTCCCCCACAGACTGCCGTCCGGCAGCAGGATGAAATTCGGCCCCCCGATCCGGTCCGGCATCTCGCTAAACGACCACTCCCGGTAGGGCGGTCTGCTCCTGCCAACATAGCCCGGACGGACCAGCGCCACCATCTCGCCGTCCGTCTGGAATCCAAGCGTCGTCTCGCTCACCCCGGGCAACTTGAACTCCACAATCCACTCCCACTCGATCCCGTCCGCGCTGCTATACAAGAATCCCCGCCTCGGCTCCTCACCCTCACCCAGCTTCGACAGCGAGTACGCCCGGCCGTCATGCCACGTCGCCCGCCACAACCAGTGGTCTTCCGACAGCACCCTTCGGGGCACCGTCCATTTGAAACCATCCTCGGAGAACGATACGCGAGGAGCGCGCGTCAGGTACTCGCCGCAGTCGTCGTAGACGCTCCCGCCCATCAGGAGCATCAGCCGACCGTCCGGCATCACCGAGAGCTTCGGATCGCGCAGATCAAAGCCCGCTTCCACCACCGTCGCAGCCGACTCCCACTCCGCACCCGTCTCCGAGGTCAGCACCCGGATGATTCCCCCAGGCGCGTCATGACCTACCGCCTCCCGAAACACGCACAACCACCGGCCCTGAAACCGGATCAAGTCCGTAAACGCGTTGTGCGGCGCGTGCCCTCAGATCTTCTCCACCGACTCAAGTTGCGGCAACGTACAACCTCACTATCAAGGTCGCCACATATTCGCACACCCTGCCACGCCCGTCGAACCCCACTGCCAACATCACCCCCACACCGTCATTCCGGCGGAGGCCGGAATCCAGTCTTCGGGCCTTGTCAGGTGAAGCTCCTATCTACCTAGGTGGTGAGCCCACTAACCCCCACTGTCAATCCTACGAAAATAGCCACCGTAGCATCCGTAGCACCCCCAGCACCGTCATTCCTGCGGACGCAGGAATCCATCTTCGGGGTCCTGTCAGGCGAAGCTCCAATCTACCTAGGTGGCGAACCCACCAACCCTCCTGTCATTCTGAGGAGAGCAGCGACGAAGAATCTAAAATCCTTGCACTCGCGCAGGGCCGCCGAACAACGATGCCACTCCATATCGAATCCTCTCGCCGCCACCTACCCAGCGAAGGTCAGGCTGGGCTCCCGCTCAATACGCAATACTTTCTACTTCCTCTCCCAACGCTGAACAGTTACTCATCTCCCCGTCGGTCTGGTATCGTTATCCCGGATTCATATCAATTCGTTGTGACCGCGCCGTAAGTCAATTGGCACAATGTCTCCGCAGGACGTTATTCCCAGAACCCAGCACCTAGCACCCAGAACCCACCATGAAAATATACATCTGCGTCGACAGCGAGGGTCAGGGTGCCATCACCCGCGAGAAGGACCCCGTCTCCGTCTACGGCCCCTGGCAGGCCGAGTACAACCGCCGCCGCGCCACCGACGAGACTACCGCATGCGTCGAGGCCGCCCGCGATGCCGGTGCTGACGAGATAATCGTCCACGACTGCGGTTTCATCCGAGGCGTCACGCCCGGCGGCCTGACCCTCCACTACGACGATCTGCCGCGCGGCATCAAAATAGTCATGGGCGGTGCAAGCCTCCTCAGCGTGATCGACGAGACCTACGACGGCGTCATCCTACTCGGGCACCACTCTATGGCCGGCACCCCGAACAGCGTCATGGCACACACCTTCAGCTCCGCCGAGATAGCCGACATGCGCCTAAACCATCGCAGCATCGGCGAAATAGCCGTGGAAGCCCTCCAGTTCGGAAGCGTCGGAGTCCCGGTCATCATGGTCTCGGGCGACGACAAGGCCTGCAACGAGGCGAAGGACTGGCTCGGCGACATCGAGACTGCCCCCGTCAAGCACGGCCTCGGCAACCACCAGGCCCTGTCCCTGCACCCTAAGGACGCCGACGACCTCATCCGCCAGAAAACCGTCGCCGCCATCGATAGGCTAGGGGAGTTTAGCCCATTCACAATCCCGCCCCCCTACGCCCTCGAAGTAGAGTGCTTCACCGAGGAGATCGCCGCTCACCGAGCCACGCTCCCCCTCACCGAACGCACCGGCCCCCTCACGGTCGTCCTCAGGACCGACAACGTCCTCGACTTCACCCACCAGATGACCGCCGCCGGCACCTGGAGCAACCTTGGCGAATCCAGCACCTAGCACCCAGCACCTATCACCTAGCACCCAGCACCCAGCGCCAACCACCAATGACAAACAACAACCCCACCGGCTACAGACTCGGCGCCGACATCGGCGGCACATTCACCGATCTCGTAATCGCCTCCCCCGACGGCGGCTACTGGACCAAGAAGCTCTCTTCCACGCAGGACGACCTCTCGCGCGGCATTATCGAGGGCATGGAGCAACTCCTGTCCGAGCAGGATGTCGCCGTCGAGTCCATCGAGGAAATCGTCCACGGCACCACCGTCGCCACCAACGCCGTCCTGGAGAACAAGGGCGCGAAGACCGCCCTCATAACCACCGAGGGCTTCCGCGATGTCCTCGAGCTGCGGCGGATGCGCGTACCGTCGTTGTACAGCCTCCTCTACGCCCCCCCGAAGCCCCTCGTCGACCGCCACCTGCGCCTTGAGGTGAAGGAGCGCGTCGGCGCCGACGGCGAGGTCATCGTCCCGCTCGACATGGACTCTCTCCACGAGGCGATTAACGTCATCCGAGACGAAGGTGCCGAGGCCGTCGCCGTCTGCCTCCTCCATTCCTACCGCTACACCGACCACGAGCGTGCCATCGGCGAGGAGCTCCGACGGACGCTGCCGGGAGCATTCGTCTCCCTGTCCGTCGACGTGCTCCCCGAGATCCGCGAGTACGAGCGCACCAGCACCACCGTCGTCAACGCCTCCCTCGGCCCCATCGTCAAGTCGTACACCGACTCGCTCGTCGAAAGGGTCAAGGGCGCCCGCTCCGACGCTCCCGTTCGCATCATGCAGTCCAACGGCGGCATCATGTCCGCCCAACGCGCCGCTCAGACTCCCGTACAGATGCTGGAGTCCGGCCCGGCCGCTGGCGTCATCGCCGCGGACAATCTCGGCAAACGACTCGGCCTCAAGAACATAATCACCTTCGACATGGGAGGGACCACCGCCAAGGCCGCCCTCATCGAGAACGGCTCTCCCAGCTACACCACCGACTACGAGATTGGCGCGGGCATCTCCCTGTCCAGCAAGCTCGTGACCGGTGGCGGACACGCGGTCAAGGTCCCCGTCATCGACCTCGCGGAGGTTGGCGCTGGCGGAGGCAGCATCGTCCGGGTCGATCCCGGCGGTGCCCTCAGGGTCGGCCCGAACAGCGCCGGCTCCTTCCCCGGCCCCGCCTGCTACGACACCGGAGGCGAGGACCCCACCGTCACCGACGCCAACCTCGTCCTCGGCTACATCAACCCCTCCTACCTCGCGGGCGGTGAGGTCGCGCTGGACCCTTCCCTGGCCGAATCGAGTATGAGATCCGCCGTCGCCGAGCAGCTCGGCCTCTCCCTGCTGGACGCCGCTCACGGCGTTCACGCCGTCGCCAACGTCAACATGATCCGCGCCATCCGCGCCGTCTCAACTTACCGTGGCCGCGACCCCAGGGACTTCGCTCTCCTGGCATTCGGGGGCAGCGGCCCCATCCATGCCGCGGACATGGCCCGCTCCCTCGGAATCGGAACGGTCGTCGTCCCCCCGTCGCCCGGCCTCTTCTCCGCTGTCGGCCTCCTCCAGGCACGACCGGAACGCCATTTCGTACGCACCTACTTCACCAGCGTCGCAGACGCTGACTTCGAGGGCATCAACCGCGTCTTCGACGAGTTCGTAGACCGCTCGACGGCCTCAATGAGTGACGAGGGCTACGATCCGGCCGACATCGAGTGGATGAGGGCGGTGGACTTTCGCTACACAGGTCAGGCCCACGAGCTGACCATCCCCATGTCAGCCCATTCGCTCGTCCCAAACGTCCTCAGCGAACTCGTCGCATCGTTCCACCACGAGCACGACCGCACCTACGGACACAAGGCAGAGGACGAGCCCACCGAGATCGTGAACCTCCGCCTCACGGCCACCAGCCAGCTGCACGGCGCCGTCCCCACCCACGCCGCGCACGACCATGGCGCAGTCGCCACGCCCCGGCGAAACGTCTACTTCGGCCCCGCCGTCGGAACTCTGGAAACTGAGGTCATCGACCGTCCGGCCCTATCTACGTCCCCGACGCCCGGCCCCCTCATAGTCGAGGAGTACGACGCCACCACCGTCATCCCTCCCGGCTGCAACACCCACCTGGACGAGTTCAACAACATCGTCATCAACGTGAAGCCAGTCTAGTGCTCCATGTCAGAGATTCACACGATAACAGCCCGCAACCAACCTGTCGTAGGGGCGATTCGCGAATCGTCCCTATGATTGCCGTCAGCTGAGGGCGGCCTCGGTAATGGTGGTCATGAAAATTCCCAGGGATTGACGACCTCGACTTCAAGGTTGCCGAAGTCCTTGACGTTGCGGGTGGTAACGGTGAGGGCATTGGCCCTGGCTATACCGGCGATCAGCGCGTCGCCCATGTCGATCGGGTGCCCGGTGCGCATGGCATTCACCCGGAATTCAGCCGCCCACTCGGCCCCAGCCCTGTCCAGCGGCAGTATACGGTGAGCATACACCGAAAGGATACCCGCATGCATGGTAGACAGCCGAGTGCGTCTGCTTCCCTGAGGAAGCAGACGCACTCCCTACTCCACTTCGTGTATCAGGACAGAGGATACCCATACATCATCCCGACCAACCAGAAAGCTAACGACTCGCGGCTCCGGGATGTCTTTCGTCAACTCCGAGATTACGTTGGTATCTAAGAGGTAGCCGCTCATGGGCCGTCATCTTCGTCATTGAATGGGATAGGCCGATTGGAGCTCCGGTCCGGGAGATCCAAGTTCGTACCGCGCGGCACGTTCTCGACCAGCCATTGGCCCAAGGGCATGGGCTCCGGTGCTCGATCTTGCCACACACGCTCGGGCACCACGATGAACGACCGCCGCGTACCTATGCGCTGCGGTCCCTCCGACTCCGCCAGGCGTAGAATCTCAGAAAGTCGCGCCTTCGCCTCGGCAACGGTCCAGACTCGACGGGGTTCAGATTGTTGGATGGTCATGGCCCCCTCCATGCGAGCTGCATTAGACCATTATAGACCAGTAGAGGTTCGCGAACCGCCCCTACGATTGCCGTCAGCCTTGATGGAGGTGGTCAATGCTGCCGAGACCTATCTCCTACAATCGACGAAGTAATCATTGAATCGCGATTCTTTACGTCCTGCAAGGCCAATCGGTCATCACGCCCTCCTAGTTAGATGAACAACCTGGATCATAACGAAGGATGCAGCACAACTCCAAACGGCCGTATCGCTCATTTAAGACTTTCCAAAGTACGTTCGTGGTGAGCCTGTCGAACCACGCCATTCCGAACCTAGTACCGTTTCTAGGTATATTTGACAAATATAAGAAATAGGTTAGTCTTGTGTATGATCCCATAAGGAGGACATACGAAGACATGCCTGCTCTCCAGTACAAGGTGGAGTT
>JAPOPA010000006.1 GCA_026713145.1 Chloroflexota bacterium | reverse complement strand
TGCTGACGGCCCGACCACGAATCGCCACTCGCAGACTCTATAGAGTCTACCGGTCATCGCCCATCACATCCCCAGCGTGTACTCAATCACTGCACGCCGCGTGAAGCTATGAGACAGCCTCCGACGGGAGAGGGGATTTTCTTATCACATGGGCTACAGACTGGATAGGTACAGGCTCTTGACGCACACAAAGATATGAATTGAGGACTTCCTTACAGCGAAATGACCTCCCGCGCGAGTACGAGGGTGCTTGTGACCGCGATGACGACGACGACAGCTTGGCGGAAGACTTTCTCATTCATTCGTCCGGTGAGGCGCACGGAGAGCCAGTAGCCGATGGCGACTGCGGGAGCGGTTGCGGCGGTGAGGAGGAGGCGGTCGGCGGTCATCAGCCCCTGGATGAAATAGCCCGCTAGGGCGGTGACGTACATGACCATGAAGAAGAAGGCCATCGAGGCACGCACGCCCTGCCGCTCCATGCCGCGACCGAGGAAGAACAGGACGAGGAGGGGTCCTCCGATTGCGAGGCCGGTCACCAGGGCGGCCACGCCGAAGCCGAGCACTGGCCCGGTAAACTTCGGTCTCGG
Source organism: Chloroflexota bacterium (assembly GCA_026713145.1). Lineage (GTDB taxonomy): Bacteria > Chloroflexota > Dehalococcoidia > Lucifugimonadales > VXLM01 > VXLM01. The sequence continues at coordinate 4,591 of JAPOPA010000006.1, read as the reverse complement.
TACACGCCACTCGGTCTTGACGACCACCAGGGCCGTGATCGCCAGTACGAGCACGCTTATGCCGATGCGGAGGGCGGAAGGGTCCAGTTCGCTGAGGGCGTACACCCCGATGGGAGCTCCCAGTGCACCCGCGATGGCGGTCGGAGTGAGGTCGCGGTAGGGGACGTGGTCGCGGGTCTCGACCAGCACGAGGCCGAAAGCCAAGACGGCGACGGCGTTCACAACTATCACGACCGTCTGCGGGTCGAGGTACAGCAGCATGATCGGCGTGGTCGTGAGACCGAAGCCGAAGCCAATGGCGCCGATGGTAAAGCCCGCAACCGTCAGCACGAGTGCTGAGACTGCGATCTCGATGAGGCCTAGCACGTGGGACCGGTCTTCTCATTCACGGCTAGTACTTAGTCAACATAGTCTTGATGCTGCAAATCACCCTCACCCCCGTATCAAGTACGGGGCAGGCTCTAGCCCTCTCCGACGACGGGAGAGGGGATAAATCGCTATCTGTCCGATTCTTATGTTCAAGTTGACTGAGTACTCGTATGGCGATCGAGCCGTTTGTGGATCCCGTTACGGGATAGCCTGACCAGCCATGACGCCCGTGCATCTTTCCTGGTCGACGGCCACCTGCCCGTTGACGATCACGAAGGGGATGCCGATGGGATACTGCTGGGGATCGTCGTAGGTTGCGGTGTCTATGATGGTGTCGGCGTCGAAAACGACGACATCGGCGAAGCAGCCCTCTTCCAGCCGTCCTCGCCCGGTAAGCCCGAAACGGCGGGCGGCGTTGTCGGTCATGCGCTGCACCATAGACTCAAGTGACATGATCGGGAACTGGCGTCGCAGCCGTCCGAGGAAGCGCGGGAACGTGCCCCAAGCGCGGGGATGCGGATGGCCGCCGACGTGGATGGAGTCGCTGCCGACCATGTAGTCGGTGCGCGCCAGCAGTTCGACGGAGTCGCGGCTCACCTGCCTCCAGTCGGTAATGTCGCCGGGGGGAACGCCCCAGAAGCCGACTTCGAGGTCGTTCTCCAGCAGGAGGTCGATGGTGACTTCGCCCATGCTCTTGCCCCGACGCTCCGCGAGCGTGGGGACGGTGAGACCCTCGAGTTCGGGCGTGAGCGGCATGTGGGAGTACACGAACTCCCTGACTATCCTCGCATCGCTTCCCTCTATGTGTTCGGCGATAACTGCACGTTCGTCCGCGTCCTTGAGCCGCTCGATGATCTCCACGGGGCCGCCGTTGTGGGCCTGGGAGGGCATGTTGCTGAGTACGAAGGAGCTTCCGGTCGGGTACGGGTAAAGTTCGAGGGTCAAGTCGACATCGTCCTTCGCCTCGTCGCACTGCTCCATGAGTTCGGCCACCTGTCCGGCGTTGTTGACCGCCGGGCGCGTGTGCGAGAAGTGGACCTTCACGCCGGAGCGTCGTCCGATCTCCAGCGCCTCCGGCACGCCGCCTCCGCCGAAGCCGCGATCGGGGTTCACATTGCGCAGGTGTGTGGTGTAGACGCCGTCAAACTCGGCGACGATCTTGCAGAGCTCGATCAGTTCCTCCGTGTCGCTCCACGCCTGCGGATGGTAGGACATGCCGGTCGCGAGACCGACGGCTCCCTGCTCCATCCCTTCCCACACGAGGCGCTTGGCGTGTTCGAGGCGGTCTCCCACCATGGGAACGTCGTACATTCCGCAGGCCTCCACACGGAGAGCGCCGTGGGCAATGTTCGTCACGACGTTGATGGCGGTCTTGTGGTGGTAGTTCGCCTTGAAGGCCGTGACGGAGCTCATGTCCAAGTCGTCGGGAGCCCGGCCTAAGATGCCGGAGAGGTAGTGGTTGTACATCCGGTAGTTTTCGGGCGATGCGGGCACGTACGACAGGCCGTCCTGTCCTAGAATTTCGGTGGTGATCCCCTGCCGTAGGCCCTGCGGGTGCTGTCCGTCGATCAGGAGCACGGCGTCGGAGTGGACATGCGCATCGATAAACCCCGGCGAGACTACGTGTCCCGTCGCGTCGATGTAGCGCCGCGCCTGAGCTTGGGACAGGTCGCCGATGGCGTCGATCTTCTCGCCCACGATGCCGAGATCGGCCTGGTAGCCGGGTTTTCCCGTGCCGTCTACTATGGTGCCGCCCGTTATGAGAACGTCGAACATTCCATTGCCTCCGTTTGGGTTATTGGTTGAATTTCCGGGATGAATAGAACCCGCATCACTCCGTCGTCCTGATGTGAAGCTCGGCTAGCTGGTCGTCGTCGACCATGTCGGGGGCCTCGAACAGCGGGTCGATGAAACTCTGCGTCTTGGGGAAGGCGACGACTTCGCGGATGCTGTCGACGTTGAGCAAGAGCATGATGAGCCGCTCGATGCCCGTCGCGATGCCGCCGTGCGGGGGCGTGCCATACTCGAAGGCGTCGAGCAACTGTTTGAACCGCGCCTCTGTTTCCTCCTCGCTGTAGCCAAGAATCTCAAATATCCTGCTCTGCATGGCGCGCTGGTGGATTCGGATACTGCCGCCTCCGGCCTCCATGCCGTTGCACACGAGATCGTAGGACTTCGAGAGCGCCGCGCCGGGGTCGGAATCGATGACCTCGTGTCCGCCCTTCGGCGCGGTGAACGGGTGGTGGGGGGAGTCCCACCTACCCTCATCTTCGTTCCAATCGAAGAGTGGGAAGTCCACGATGAAGGCGAATGCCAGCACGTTGGGGTCGGCGAGTTCGAGGCGTCGGGCCATCTCCCGTCGTAGGGCGTCGAGGGCGACGTTGGTCGACTTGGCGGGACCGGCGATAATGAGAAGCAAGTCGCCGGGGTTCGCGCCCGTCTTGCGCGCCATTTCCTTCACCACGTCTACCGAGAGGAATTTTGCGACGGGTGATTTGATGTGCTCCTCGGTCAAGTCGTCGATTGAGGGCGCGTCGGCGCTGAGGACGATGTAGACGAGTCCCTGCGCACCGCTTCGCTTGGCGAACTCCACGAGATCGTCGAGCTGTCGACGCGGCATGTCGGCCAGCCCGGGAGCCGCGAATCCCTTCACGATTCCGCCACCGGCGAGGACGGACTGGAACACGCGGAAATCGGAATCTTTGACAGTCTCTCCCAAGTCGGACATTTCGAGCCCGTAGCGAATGTCCGGGCGATCGGAGGCATAGCGGGCCATGGCCTCTGCGTAGGGGATGCGCGGGAATGGCTTCTGCAGGACTCGCCTATCGGGGACGAGCGTCTCGAACATGGCAGTGTAGAGTTCTTCGATGAGGTCGAGGATGTCGTCCTCGTCGACGAAGCTCATTTCGAGATCGAGCTGTGTGAACTCAGGCTGGCGGTCGCCGCGCGGGTCCTCGTCGCGGAAGCACTTTGCGATCTGGAAGTACTTTTCGACTCCAGCCGCCATGAGAAGCTGCTTGAGCTGCTGGGGCGACTGCGGCAGGGCGTAGAACTTGCCGGGATAGAGGCGGCTCGGAACGAGATAGTCCCTCGCGCCCTCCGGCGTGCTCTTGATGAGGATAGGAGTCTCGACATCGAGGAAGCCTCGTTCGCTGAGGAAGTCGCGGATGAACTTCACCGCCCGATGGCGCATGACCAGCATGTCGCGCATTTTCGGCCGGCGCAGATCGAGGTAGCGGTACTTGAGTCGGAGCAGTTCGTCTACGTCGCTCTCCTCGTTGACATAGAAGGGGGGAGTCTTGGACTCGTTCAAGACCGCCATGCTCTCGACTGCGACCTCGACTTCGCCGGTGGGAAGGTTCGGGTTTATGGTCTCGTCCGACCGGCGAGTCACACGGCCCGATACCTGAATTACCCATTCGCTGCGCACCTGGCCGGCGAGGTCGTGCGGCTCCGGATGCAGGTCGGGATTGAAGACCGCCTGCACGATGCCCGAGCGGTCGCGCAGGTCGATGAAAATAAGGTTACCGTGGTCTCTCCGACGGTCAACCCATCCCGCTAAGGTAACCTCCTGTCCCTCGTGGTCGCTTCGCAAGTCTCCGCAGTCGATAGTCTTCAACACGTTCCGCTCCTTTCGGTCACCGGCCAAGAATTATAGTTGAAGCCGGTATGCTCGTACAGCGCTGACAAAAGAAAGCCCCGCCCCGATGGTGATCGGGGCGGGGCTGCTAAATCAGTATCGTGCAGTGGGCTATGCCACGACGCCGTTACCCCGCTTCTTATTGCTCAGATTGACGAATGTCTCGGTGCGCCTGACGCCCGAAATCGTTCCGACCTTGGTGCGCAGGAACACGCCGAGTTCCTCGGGAGTGGGAAGGGCGGCCCACGCGAACACGTCGAACGTGCCCGTCGTGATCGTCACCCATGCGATCTCCTTGAGGGCATTGAGGTCGTCCGCCACGCGGTCGATCTTGTCGGGGTCGATCTGCACGCCGATAAGCGCCCGCGACGCGAGTCCCATCTTCACGGGATCGGGAACGGCGACAACGTCGATGTATTCGCCCTCGATCAGGCGGTTGAGCCGCCTCCGGACGGTTCCCTCACTCACTCCAACTTCCCTGGCCACCCGCGCGTTCGATGTTCGTCCGTCATGCTGAAGTATGTCGATGATTCTGAAGTCTAGGTGGTCCATTCGTGAGTTCATCCCCCCGCAAGCTAGTAG
>JAPOPA010000007.1 GCA_026713145.1 Chloroflexota bacterium | reverse complement strand
TGGCTGGTATGCCGAATAGGGTCACCCGGCCGCCGTTCCGCACACCCCGAAATGCCGCATCTATGGAGGTCTGCGCGCCGCTCATTTCGAGCACGATGTCGACTCCAAAGCCCTCGTTGGTCTCGATGAGCCAGTCGGCCACGCCGTTTTCTGTTCCATCCGACGAGGCGTTGTAGACCTTGTCGGCACCAAGGGCCTCTGCCAGGGAGAGTCGATAGTCGTTGATGTCGGCGGCGAGGACGCTGAAGGCCCCGGACGCTTTGGCGATTCCGATTGCAAAGAGTCCAACGGGCCCACAGCCCAGGACGGCAACGCTCTGACCTGCCAGGTCATGCACCAGCGTGGCGAAGACGGCGTTTCCGAACGGCTCTTGCAGCGTGGCGATCTCCGGCGGGAGTTTTTCCCTGTCGTTCTGCCATACTACGGACTCGGGAACTGAAACGTATTCGGCAAATACACCGTCGCGGTCGACGCCGAGTATCTTCGTGCGGGGGCACATATGGGCCTGACCCGTCCGGCATTGAAAGCACAGGCCGCACGTGATGTGACTCTCGGCGGAAACGAAGTCCCCTACCCTGACTTGCGTGACGTCCGGCCCGATATCGACGACCGTGCCCGCGAACTCGTGCCCGACAGTCAGGGGCGGCTTGACCCGGCTCGCTGCCCAGTCGTCCCACTTCCAGATGTGAAGATCGGTACCGCACACGCTTGCCGCCTCCACTCCAACGAGGACCTCGTCACGTCCTACCGGCGGGACAGGAATATCTTCGATCACCAGGCCGGGCTCCGGACCGGCTTTGCGAACAGCGTTCATAGTTTCGGGCATGTCGTTGTCCTTGTACTCAGTCAACTTGAATTTAACAATATGGACAGATACCGATTAATCCCCTCTCCCGTCGAGGGAGAGGGCTGGAGCCTGCCCCGTACTCGATACGGGGGTGAGGGTGATGGATTGAGCATGTCAATGCGAGTCATGCAGAGGGCTTCAGAGTAGGGACTCTAGCCACTGAGAGGAGCAAGTCGCTTGACTTCCAGGCTCTGTGGGCGTTCGAAGTCCTTGTAGCGGGTGCGAATCTCGACTCCATTGAGGGAGCGGGTGAACCCGGCGGACTTGTCCACTCGCTTCGCCTCGACCTCGACCACGTTTCTCCCCTCCCGAAGGAGATCAGTATCCAACTCCCAACGGAACCAGTGCACTGACATGCCCAGCGGACCCTCGAATGGGCTGCCTCTTGGGCTGAGCGGCAACCGCAGAGCACGCTCGTCCGTGATCTCCGCATCGTCTCGATCCAGGACGTGACCATTGAACCGGAACTCTACATCGTCTTCGACGCAGAAGAACGCGAATCGAAGGGTGAGGACCGGAGGTCTCATCTCTCCGTCGGCACGGGCGCCGGCCAGATCGTCAGACACCACCACAGGGACGGAAATCGTCTCTCCCTCCACCATGTCGGCGGGAAGGTAGCGCTCAGGCGGATCGGTGATCTCGTCTTCAGTCCTGTGAGGCTTCTTCGGGTAACCGCCCTGGTAGTCGACCAGATCCTCCAGGACGAGCCCGGTTTCCCGCGGCTGGAGAATGTAGCGCTTGTCGCGGCGCGCGAAGGCGTCCGGATAGGCCATTTCGCGGAGAATGTCGTACTCGACCTGGCTGAATGGCCATCGGAGATAGCCGAGATACAGTCCGTCGGCTCCCTGTCGCCGGGCCGTCTGAGCGAACGCGCGGTACATCTCCAGTTCGGGGACGGGAGTTCGCTCGTCGTAGACCCGGCGTGTCGGGCGGACATATGTCCCCGTATCAGCGGCCTGCGCGGCCTCCACCATCCAGCGCACGTCGAACGCTCCGGTGTCCATGAACTGCTCGGACATCTGCCCGACAACGAGATCGAGGCTGCCATTTGCCAACCATGTCTCAACGTCGAGGCCGAGCCTCAGATTTGCTTCTCTCTGGTGAAAGACTCGTGCTGACACGACGACCTTTCTGTCCTGCGCCTCGCCCACCTCATCGGCCAATCGTCGGACGGCGCCGATGAAGTCCGTCATTACCTGCGCGTGCCGCTCCTCCTCGCCCGTCTTGAAATACTTGGTAACGAACATGAAGTCGAGCTCCACGCCATCGGCTTCATAGTCGGACATGATCTCGCGGAGGACGTTGAGCTTGTCCTCTCGAACTGCTGGGTGAGCGTAGTCGTAGCACCATTCGTAGCGCGGGTGATATTCGTCTTGCTCCAACATGCAGACCTCGTCGGCCCGATGCCACTTGAGGAGGCCACACCTGTCGGAGCCGGGTCGGTCGCAGCTCTGCAGCTTCAGGCTGGGATATACCCCTAAGCCCAACTCCTTCCCGCGTGTGACCACTTCTCGCACCTGATCGGTGCCGAATTCCCGCGCGTCCTGCACCATCCGCATGATGCGCCAGTCGATATAGCTGTCCCACACGTCCTGCATCTGCCCGACAACGCGCCCTGCCTTGCTATCGTGAAAATAGACATCCCCGTAGCCCAGGCCGAAGGCAAGTACATCGACGCCGGAACCCAGGAGTTCGTCGACAGGCCAGCGGAGTTTGTCGCGGCTCACAGGAGGATCGAGCCGCTTTGCGTGGAAGTGGTGCGCGTCCTGGTAGTAGATCAGGCGTGGGCGTTCCATGCGTCCTCATGCCACTTGTGATTGAATACGGGCATGGCGTATCTGCGAGAAAGCATACCATGATAGGCCGCCTCATCACCGCCGCCGTCGGCATCCCCGCGCTCGCCCTCGTCGTTTGGATGGGCGGACCGGTCTTCACGGTCGTTGTCGCCGCCGTTGCCGCAATTGGCGCATTCGAGGTGTGCGAGATGGCCCGGAACCGCGGGGAGACTCCGTCACGAGTCGCAGCCGTAACCGTAACGATCGTCCTTGTGCTCTCCGCCCTCGTACTTCCCAACAGCCCCACTACGCCGGAATACGTCCCGCTACTTGCAGCCTCCATCGTGCTTGGGATTCTTGCTGTCGTATTAGTTTTCGGGCCTATACAACGGTGGAGGACTCGCGGGCTGGGAATAACGCTTGTGGCTGTGGCCTACCCTGGCACTCTGCTTGCCCACGCTCCACTGCTGCGGGGAAGCGAACAGGGTCTTGAGTGGGTCGTGTTCCTGCTCGTTGTCACCTTCTCGACAGACACGGGCGCCTTCTTCGTTGGCAAAGCGATTGGAAAGCGACCACTGGCCCCAACGATCAGTCCCGGCAAGACGTGGGAGGGCGCAATCGGCGGATTCCTCGCGGCGGTCGTTGCCGCGCTCGTCGCTGCGTGGGCGCTCGGAATTGAGGTTAGCGTACCCCTGATCGTCGCACTGGGCGCGCTGATGGGGGTCGTCGGACAGGCCGGAGACCTCTTCGAATCGAAGCTAAAGCGACTTGCGGGCGTCAAGGAGTCCGGCAGGCTGCTGCCGGGTCACGGCGGAGTCCTCGACCGGCTCGACTCCATAGTCTTCAACTTGGCGCTGGTATACTACGTTGTGGCAGGGGGGGTTATGTGAAAGGGCTGGTCGTCCTTGGCTCGACGGGCTCCGTAGGGGGTCCGACGCTGGGCATCGTTGGCGCCGTCCCCGAAGAATTTCGCGTGGTAGGACTCGCTGCCCGCCGGAGCTTCACAGCCCTTGCTTCCCAAGTTGGTGAATTCGACCCGAAGTATGTGTCGTTCGATGGCACCGACGGTGAGAAGGCCGAATTCTCCTCTAATGGGCACGTCATGTGCTCCATGGAGGAAATGGTCGCCTTCCCCGAAGTAGACTTGGTCGTCTCCGCGACGGTCGGCGATGCTGCCCTTGGCCCAACAATCGCCGCTATCGAAGCCCGCAAGGAGATCGTTCTCGTTAACAAGGAGGCGATCATCATGGCCGGGCCTATC
>JAPOPA010000059.1 GCA_026713145.1 Chloroflexota bacterium | reverse complement strand
CCGGCTCCCTGGGGGCGGCGGCGTTGGCGACGGTGAAGAGCCGCGAGATGTTGGAGTAGCCGGCCCGCGTCTCCGCAAGCAGCGTGAGCCTCGAACCGTCCGACAGCGTCAATTCGCCGCCCGTGATGGGCCTGATGCCCAGGCTGTTGGCAAGCCTTGCGAACTCGAGCGCGCCGCACAGGTTCGTGTCGGTCAGCGCCAGCGCAGAGTATCCGTGCTCCTTCGCTTGGGCCAATAATTCGTGCACATGGGAAGCTCCGACTCCAAAGGAGAAAAAACTCTTGGCGTGAAGCTCGACGTAGCCACGTGCCATCAGGCGCTCTGCTTGTACCAGCGGTCGTCCCTCCGGTCATGAAACAGGGTGATTCGCCTGCCGTCGCCGGAGTCGATCCGGTAGTAGGAGCGGGTCACGGGCACGGGGAGCCACCACAGGTCGAACGTCCACCGGTCGTCTATTCGGGCCACTCGCTCCCAACGCCTGACCACGCGCACCGATTGCGGTTCGCCCTCCGTCCCTTCCCGCACCTCCACAGGCCTTGGCGTGTGCAGAGGCCTGATGGCGTCCCTGCCGGACGGGTCGATTGGCACCTGCAGGGACCGCATCTCCGGCGCGGGGTGCCAGGATGCGACATGGGAGATCCTGTGGAGCGCGTGACCGCCCCCCATCAATGCCTGCAATCTCCGGTCCGTCTCCACCAGTCTCTGAAGCCTGTCGTCCCGCACGTCCTTCAGTAGCCCCAACTGCGTGCCCGACTCTCCGGTGATGCCGGATAGGGTGAGGGTGACGTCCTCTACCGGGCTACGAGGGTGGTCGAACTCCAACCGACTTCGGACGACCGGGGAGGCCCTCTCCCACGCGCCCACGGGCTGCTTGAACCTGACGCTCTTCTCCCAAGTCGGCCAGCCGGACGCCGAGCAGAGAAGATCGGCCGCGCCAGCATACCGGCCGATCATATCAGGCCTGGCGTATGCCCTCCTGAGAAGCTCGTCGACTGCAACGAACAGGGCCTCTATGGAGGAGGAGTGGAAAGGGAGCGAGGTGTGCTCGACCACCGACTCCTTGAACGCCAGGGGAACGACTGGGCTGTCGTCGATGCCGTTGCAGAGCTCCCACGCCCGCCTGCCTTCGGGTCCGAACCTGTCCGCGAGCACGTGCGCGCCCATGGAGGCGACGGCCCCCATCTTGCGAAGGCCGAAGCGGTGCATCTCGGCCTTCACTTCCGAGGAGACGGGAAGCAGGTCGATGGTGTAAGGGGCGAGGAAGGCTCCCGCGTCGTCAGGTACCCTGAATGCCCTGTGTGACCCGCACGTCCGAGCCGCGACAAACGCGGGGAACTTGGCGTCCGCCACGCCGACGCGGGGATTCAGGTGGACGGGAATCGCGTTCAACAGAGCGGAGACAACCCCGGCCTCGCCTCGGTACATCGCCTCCAGCCCGTCGATGCGAACGTAGGCGGTACCGATCTCGGCCTCCTCAACACGGTCGCTGACACCCTGCAGAGCGGTGAGCAACCGGCTGAAGACTCGCCTGTAATGAGGCTCGTCGGCGTCCAGCACAACCGCGTTCGCGTGGAGAGATAGGGCCTGTTCCAAGGGTAGCCCCGTCACGGATTTCGAGGATGAGGGGAAGCCGTCGACAACCAGCAGCCTCTTCCGCGACTGATCACGGTCGACGATCAGGACGGGGCGGTCCTTCAGGTTGGGGTGTCGGCTCATCTCCACCTTCGCCCTCAGGTGAGTGACGAGCACGCAGGCGACCCTCATAGTTCATCCTCAATTCACGGGTAGAGGCATTAGGGCAGGGAATGATACAGAACACCAGTTCTGTGTGTCAACCTCATCCCCGTGAAATGCGAAAGGACTTCGGATATGCAACCGACTGCCGAGAAGCGGCTCAATCGGCTACTTCGGACCTGCCTCTCTCGGTCAGGACGATGGTCCGGCAGGCCATAGGGGTACGGGTCAGGTATCCGTTCTTCTGCAAGCGCCGGATGTGGTGGTCAACTACCGACGTGCTGCTGATGCCACACCCCTTGACGATCTCTCTCAGGGAGGGAGGATACGAGTTGGCAACGGTGTAGTGCCAAATGAACGCCAGTATCCGCGACTGTCGTTCACTCAGCGCGCGAGAGGCAGTGACCCCGTTCACGTCGTGCTCTTTCGTTTTGGCGTATAGCATCTCTCTCCCTCGGGAACGGGGGAATCCGGCGGTGACCGTCAAAGTCCATGATACAGAACAGATGTGCCCATATCAACCAAATGGGAGAGATCGGCGATTTCGTGCGGCGAGAGACGGCAAGCGGGCCGTGCCGGGACCGACTCTTACCGGACCCAGGCATCTCGGAAACGCAAAAAACGCCTGAACATGGACGAACGGGCCGGTCACCCCGGCGCCGCTAATGGTTCACGGAAGTCTCCTTCGTCAGTCTGTCGGCTAGTCGTCGGTACTCTTCGGCCTCGTCCGTCCGTCCTTCGGCCATGAATTCCCGGCAAAGACGCCTGGCGAACGTGACCGTCCGATCCTTGCACGGCTCGCAGACGGTCCCAACCGCAAAGTCGTTGAGGCGCCGCTTCAGGTAGTATTGCACGCTGATCCGGTCGTCGGCGGAGGTCTTCGCTCGGCAGAGGGCTTCTTCCTCCCGGGCTTCGGCGTCAAACAGGTGCATGATCTCCTCCTCTCGGCTGTCGGTGAATGGCATATTCATCCGAGTGTTCCTGGACATCGTTTCGTTCTCCTTCCTTAAAGGTAAAAAGGCCCCACATATACGTGTGCGGGGGAGGACACCGAATCATGGTGTCCTCCCCCGTTATCTTGTCGTCTAGCGTCCTGCGCCGACCGGCTGCGCCACGGCTTTTAGAACAGCCGCGGCGTCAGGGCCCGCTCCCGTTCCGCCTCTCCCTCTGCGGTCGAAGCCTGCGCCTCACCCTGCCGACGCCGGTTCCTCCGCCTGGCCGGGGGAGCGGGCCTCGCGTAGGCGGGATGCTTGGGCGCCTCCTGCCACTTGGCTCTCGCCCTCTCCGTCACCGTCGGTATCTCCTGCGCCAACCCGGACAGGTCCGCGTCGTCGAAGGTCTCGACGTGCGGGTCGGACGACGGCCGCTGCACCCCGATGGTGGCCCGGCCTCCCTTGATCGACACGACCACCTGCAGGTCCTCCGGCGCATCGGCCTTCGCCTCGGCGTCGTCGGAGCCTTGCGGGTCCTGTGCCGCGTTGCCATTGGCGTCCTCCTCGACGACAGCAGCGGGCGTGTCGGCGACGGGACTCTCGTCCGCGCTCGGGGCGTCCGTGCGGGTCGTTTCCGTTCCGATCTCGTCTGGCATGGTCTTCTCCTTTCCTTATGTTCTGCTCCGGTCACGTTCACTTGCGACGGTCTCTAGGCCGCCATCCTCGACGACTCTCTCCCGATCTCGCCGATGGTCTGCGGCTTCCAGTACAGGTCGCGCTCCACGGCTGGGACGCCGCCGAACACGGTCGTCTCCGCCAGTTCGGTGAGGTCGAAATGCCCCCACTCGGTCTCGAACCCCTCGACGAGGCCAAAGCAGAGGCCGGTCTCGGCCTCCCACTCGGTGACGTACCAGCGCCAGCCGTTGTAGGGGCTGAACAGCTTGACACACGCCACCACGTCGTCGCAGTCCTCGACGTTGGCTGTCGCGCCGATGGCGGGGATCGTGTCCCCGAGCTCCTTCGTCATGAGCGCGTGCCCGCGAGGGCCGCTGTGTGCGTCCTGCCAGAGCCTGCCCTGTTCCTCGATCGGAGTCGAGGACGGGACTTGATGCGGGGTCGTGGTGTTGTCCTTTTCGTCAAACATGGTTTCTCCTTTTTTGCTTGTCGTATGAATGGGCTTGCTTGCGCCGATCACTCGGCGTCGGCCCCCACCAGCCTCTCCACTGCTTCCGGCGTGACGTAGGTCGGGGTGACCGTTCCCAGGTCCATGTCCAGGTAGAGGCCCATGAAGGGGCAGGTACCCGCCACCATGCGTCGGACCACCTGGAGCACCAGCGAGGCCATCATCTGGTTGATGGTGGGGT
>JAPOPA010000008.1 GCA_026713145.1 Chloroflexota bacterium | reverse complement strand
GTCGATAGCGGCGGGCTAATCGTCGAGTCGCAACTCGAACCAGAGGGTCTCCGAGACCTTCTCGAACCCCAGCGACTGGTAGACTCTCGCGGCGGACAGGTTCGAGGTGTCCATCTCCAACTCGATGACCTCAACACCCTGTGAGGCCAGCCACTTCATACCTGCGAGAATGGTGGGGCGGCTGAGTCCCTGCCCGCGGTACTTTGGGTGGACGCCGGTCATAGCTACTCGCCCCAGTTTGCCGCCCGGCCCTGCAGGACGGACGGTCCAGTTGTATGCGGCAACGTCGTCGCAGTGGGTGATGAAGAGTATGCCTTCCGGGGTCGTGGACTTCGACACGATCCTGGCTTCGATCTGCTCGACGGTGTTGGGGGAGAAGCCCCACGAGTCCTCGAACGCGGCGTTCTGGATATGCGTGAGTGTTTGTATATCGATACCAGGCTTGAATGACCTCAGGGAGAAGGCCTCCTGCAATTCTACGTTCGGAAGTGAGTCGCCTCTCCATCGCATGGTCGCAAATCGGCGGACGGGCAGGAATCCGTGATCGTGGAGCAGGCGGCTCCCGGCATCGTCTTCGGACAGTACCTGAGTGTGGAGCACGGAGACCGGCAGCCGACGCGCTCTCGAGACGGCGGTCTCAAGGAGGGTAGTTTCCGTCGCTTGGCGCGAGTGGGCACCTGAGACGCCCATTTGCAGGACTGCGCGGCGGACGGGGAGTTCGGGCCATATGATGGCGAGGCCTACGTCTTCACCAGACACTTGAGCGATGAAGCAGTCCCGTTCGGGGTCTAGGCCCGGCAGTGAGAGGTGGAGGCGCATCTCCGGTACGTCGAACTCCATCTCTGTGCGGGCGATCCGGAAGGCGTTGTTATAGAGGTCCGTCCAGCGGGGAAGGTCGTCCCAAGTGAATGGGCGAACGGATATTTTCGAAGGCAAGGGCTGGGACTCCGCGGAGGGATGTATTTATGGTACAGGGGGGCGAAGCAGGTAGTAAACGCGGGGATGATTAGCGGGGGTTAGGATCTACTCCACATGATTTTGACGGCTTACTCAGAACACCCTCACCCCCGAATCTAGTTCGGGGCAGGCTCTAGGCCTCTATCACGATGGGAGAGGGGATACGCGCATCTTGATTTGATTATCGTATTCGAAGGCGAACGGGGCTATTCGTCGTAGTTCCAGCCGATGACCTTGGTGGGCGTGATGGTGATGACGACGAAATTGGTTTCGGGGACGACTTTCTCAGTGTAGGTCCGGCCCTCCTCCTTGCCCAGGTAGTTGGTCGCCATTGCCAGGACGTACTCATAGATGTTCGAGTAGGAGAGTTCGGCTACGCCATTGATTATGGCCGCCTTGTAGGGGCTTGAGTGGGTGGCGATGCTGGCGGCGACGCGAGGTTCGTGGCGGATGTTTCGCACCTTGACGGCGGTGTCCTCTGCGAGAATGATGAGGCGCTCGCCGTCGTAGTGGTGCCAGACGGGCGCCACGTGTGGGGAGCCGTCGGGTCTTACGGTGGCAAGGTCGCAGAGGTGCGGTTCCCGGAGGAACTCGTCGATCTGTTCAGGTGTCATGTGCCTACTTTCATTTGTTACGGGTTGGCGGTGACAGGGAGCCTGTCTTGCACGGCTTTCCAGATCTCGTCGCTAATGATGTTTATCGAACGTGTGGCGTCGACGATTCGCCAGCGGTCGGGTTCCAGGTCGGCGAGGGCGAGGAATCCCAGACGGATTCGCTCGTGGAACTCGGCCGGCTCTTCTTCGAACTTCATTCCCTCCACGTTGCGGTCGGCGGAGTCAGAGGGTTTGACGGCATCCAGAGGCATTTGAAGCTGCAATCCTCTCACACGCGAGATGCCGATCTCATGCGGGCAGTCGAGCAGGAATGTCAGATCGGGCGCTATGCCATGGGTTGCCAGAGCGTTGACGGCCTTAATGGTCTCGATGTCGATCCCCCTGCCGTAGCCCTGGTATGCGAGGGTGGAGTCGGCGAAGCGATCGGCGACGACGACGAGATCGGGGTCGTCTCGCTGGGGGGCGATGACCTTCGTGACCAGCTCGGAGCGGGCGGCGGCGAAGAGGAACAGTTCCGCGGCGCGGGACAAGGCTTCGTCCGACGTGTTCGACCGCTTTATGAGTCTCCTGAGGTCTGCTCCGAGGGCGGTCGAACCGGGTTCGCGCACCCGTAGGCAGCGGAGTCCCGCGGACTCTATCCGTTCCAGCAGCCTGACAGCCTGGGTGGTCTTACCGGCACCCTCTCCGCCTTCAAGCGAGATGAAGAGCAAGGATGTTCACCAAATTGGGTTTCGTAGTATAGGTCGGCGCACATTCTACGTTTCGGTGGTGGGGGGTCGCAAGGCGGGGGCAGAGAGAGCAGGGAGTAGAAAGTATTGTGTTGGGGGACGGGGAGGTTGGCTTCAGGGGGTGAAATTTGAGGGACATTCCGGGACATATTGGGACAATGCCGATATGGGATGCTGGGAGAAGCCGGTCGGTAACCAGCTCTCGGCATCAGGGCGCGAGCGTAAATTTGAGGGACATTCTGGGACATATTGGGACATTGCCGATATGGGCCGCTGGGAGAAGCCGGTCAGTAGCCAGCTCTCGGCATCAGGGCGCGAGCGTAAGTTTTGAGGGACATTTTGGGACATCTTGTGACATTGCCGATTTGGGCCGCAGGGCGGACGGACCACGTTTGCAGGACCATAATAGGTCATATGTTCGCGTTAGTCAAGTGTGGGTGGGGCGTGGGCTTTTGTTCGCTGCAATTTCCGTGTGACTGTGTGGCCGATGGTGGATTCCCGCTCTGGCGGGAATGAAGGTGAAGGAGTGGGGGAAGGGCGTGCGAGGGCGCAACACTGGTGAACGAAAGTGAATGGTCGGTCAGCCGTCAAACATTACTACTCGGCGGGTGGGTTCTCGGCCGGAGCTTGAGGATGCGATGCCGTAGCGTTCGGCTATCTGGTGTTGGAGGTGGCGGACGTAGGAGCTCTGGGGGGTCAGTTCAGCCTGGCGCTCGCCCTGTTTGATGACCTCGGCGGCTTGCTCAGCCTCTTGGATGGCACCCGCGATTCGGGCCTGATTCTGGCGGTGTGCGCCGTCGTTGCGGGTGATGGCGCGGAAGAACTGGTGAATCTGCTGGGTCGTGTTCTTCCGGAGCACGTAGACGGGCCTGCCCTGATCTTCGGCCTGTCGGAGGGCGTTGGTGCGGCGACGGTAGAAGCTCTTGGTGGTGAGGACGAGCTCGGCGTCTTCGAGATCGTCGACGATTCTGATCGGCGCATCGACGGCCTGGACGGCCTGCTGAAGCTTTCCCTTGTTGACACCGTACGGGAGGACTGAAACGAGGGTACTCTCCTCCGGCTCATCGCCCGTTTGGCCGTCCGTCGATTCATGCGAATTGGGCGGAGGTACGACCTGTTCTCGAACGGGCTCTAAGGGGCGGTAGTCAAAGCGGCTCCGCGCGCCCATGGTATTGCCCTGCACGAGGATGGAGGGGCTTCGCTCGAATTGCGCGCGGCGGACTTCGCCACTCTCTTCGACCCATCTGCTCTCCAGCGAGGCGCGGAAGCCCCGAAGCACCTTGTCCACGGTCTCTCCCACGTCGAGCGCGATGAGAACGTTGTTGCGTCCCTGAATTTCTACGAGGACATCGAAGGTGGGCGGGGCTTTGCGCTCCAGAACCGTCTTCTGGGTGCGGCGCCTGCGGGCCTCGATGTCGCCGAGGGTGACGGACTGGATTCCGCCGATCAGATCGGAGAGCGTAGGATTCTGGACTAGGTTTTCGAGGGTGTTGCCGTGAGCGGTGGCGACGAGCTGGACACCCCGCTCGGCGATGGTACGAGCGGCGTTGGCCTCGAGCTCGGTGCCGATTTCGTCGATGATGATGACCTCGGGCATGTGGTTCTCGACAGCCTCGATCATGACGGCGTGCTGCCGTTCGGGGGACGGGACCTGCATTCTGCGCGC
This sequence comes from Chloroflexota bacterium, assembly GCA_026713145.1. Lineage (GTDB taxonomy): Bacteria > Chloroflexota > Dehalococcoidia > Lucifugimonadales > VXLM01 > VXLM01. The sequence goes on along the minus strand of JAPOPA010000008.1, from coordinate 1,558 downwards.
CGAACCGATGCCGGGGTGCGGGATATCGCCGTCGCCTGCGATTTCGTTGGAGGTGTCGACGATGACCACCCGCTTTCCAGCCTCGTCGGCGAGTACGCGGGCAACGTCACGGAGCATTGTCGTCTTGCCGACGCCGGGCTTGCCGAGCAGGAGGATGCTCTCACCGGTACGGACGATGTCCTCAATGATGCGAATGGTGCCGTAGACGGCGCGTCCGACGCGAACGGTCAGGCCAACGACCTTGCCGGTGCGGTTCCTCATGGCCGAGATGCGATGCAGGGTCCGCTCGATGCCCGCCCTGTTGTCGGCGCCGAACGGGCTGATGTTCTGGGTGACGTACTCCAGATCGGAGTGGTCGATCTCCTGATCGCTGAGGACTACGGTATCTTCGGGGAACCGGGCCTCGGGCGTCCGTCCGAGGTCGAGGACGACTTCGAGAAGCTCGTCGCTGTCTACTCTGTCTACCAGTCTTTCCGAAATCCGGGGAGGGAGTTTTTCAATTACTTCCTCCAGGTCTGTTTCAATCCATTGCTGCATGTTCGGTACTGCTTAGGAAGTTGAGAGTATTACGAACCGGATGCTGCGTAGGTCTCTTCTCTGGCAGACGACTGCCAGTGTTCGGAGAGGTCGACGGCGGGGTTTAGTCCGGCGATACGGACGGCGCGGCTTGCTGCGGTTACAGTCACCGGACTGGTGATCGCCCTGGCCATGTTAGCGTATCCAGCGACCTCCTGAAAGCCGCGCTGTCTCATGAGAGATTCGAGACGCCCCTGGTGATCACCCGCGAGGATGTACCAATTCCTGACTCCCCAAGTGCGAGACATCGAGTGCGTGATGAGAGCGGGAATGGCATCGTCGTCATCGGGATGACTCATGAGGGAGACAATGGCGGAGCGGCCACGGCGGGTGACCTGAACCCAGCCACGTGTGGTGTCATCCTGGCGGTAGATGTACTTTCGGCTCCGCCAGCCGGCATCCTCGCGCGCCACGCGCCACTGGTCGGCGGTCATCCCCAGGACGAAGCGTGCCCTGGAAGGAGTAGAGGCGTTGTAGAGCCGGAACAGGTCGTGTTGGTCGATTGGCTTGGCCGGATTGATGCCCTCCGTGGACACACCGGGGAAACCCACTTTCGGGCCTGCCAGCAACTTTTCCTGGGCATACTTGGTGAACCCACAGGAGGCAGCGAGTCGGACGAGTGGATCGTCCTCTCGGAGACGCAAAAAGAGGCGCTCACCGCCCCGCTGTGCAATCTCACGAAACAGAATACCCAAGACATCGTGGCACGCATCGCCGTCGTGGGAATCCGCCAGCAGATGGGTCAATTCCCAGCACCGGTTCGTTACCCTAGGCCGCGCGGCCACGATTGCGGGAACGTAACGACCATGCGACAGGGTGAGCGACAGGGCACCTCTACTTCGCAGGGATGCGGCTGCGGCCATCACCTCGCGTTTGGACATCGCGGGGGAAGGGTGGGTACCCAGAGCAGCAAGCGGATATGCCCGGTTGCCCGGGGCAGGACCACCGAAGACTCCGTATCGTCTGACGTCTGCCGGGCGGC
>JAPOPA010000009.1 GCA_026713145.1 Chloroflexota bacterium | reverse complement strand
TGGATACCGGCCTTCGCCGGTATGACGGTTGTGCTGGGGACTACTCAGATCCCCTAGTCCCCCTCCCTGCTACCGGACTGTTATCACTCCCGTCATGCCCAGCGTCTCGTGCGGTATGCACACCAGTTCATAGGTTCCCGGCTCGTCGAAGGTATACGTCAGGGCCTTCGACTTCCAAGCGTCGACGTGGACGTCGATGTCAAGGTCGGGGACGGTGAACGTATGGAACTCGCCCTCGGAGGTCATGACAAGCGTCAACTGTTCGCCTCGTTCGAAGGTGAACTCGGCGGGGTCGAACACGTACTCGCCACTCTTGCCGGGGTCCTCCATGTTCACGTCCACTCGCTTACCGACGATGCGGATATCTTCGGTCCCCTGCCCGGACGCGCCTCCGCAGGCAGTGAGGACGACAATACCGAGACCTATGGTGAGCGCCAAGAGTGAGGAACACTCGCCTCCACGTCGCAGGATCAGGCCGATACTTCGTGAAAGGTTAGGCAATCTCTGTGCTGTCGTTTCGAGCGGTTTGCAGCAGGCATATTCGGCGAACGGTTGGGAACACCCGTGTATCTATTATAGACTTGTGACGTGCAGACCGTACGGGAGAGGGAGACGTCCCCGGCTTGATATCGGACGCAAAGCAGGAACGGAAGACCGTCCTAATCGTTGAGGACGAGGACAATCTCCTCGCACCACTTACGTACAGCGTGGAGCGCGAGGGATTTCGCGTTGTCACGGCGACGGACGGGGGGGAGGGCCTGGAGCTGGCGAGGGAGGAGTCGCCGAGTCTGGTGATCCTCGACATCATGCTGCCGACGATGGACGGCATTCAAGTGTGCCGCATTTTGCGCAGCGAGAGCGACGTTCCCATACTGATGCTCACGGCCAAGGGCGAGGAACTCGACAAGGTGTTGGGCCTCGAGATGGGGGCGGACGACTACATGACCAAGCCGTTCAGCATGAGAGAGCTGATCGCGCGGGTCAAGGCGATGCTTCGGCGGGCGGAGTTGAGTCCCTCACCGACCGATGGACGGGATGACGGTGTCATCACTTCGAATGACCTCCGCATTGACGTGGAGGCAAGGAAGGTCTCTCTCGGCGGCGATTCCATCAAGTTGAAGCCAAAGGAGTTCGATCTGCTGGCGCTCTTGGCGGGCCATCCCGGCAAGGCGTTCACGCGAGACGACATCCTCGACAGCATTTGGGGCGGCAAGGACAACATAGACCGGCGGACCGTGGACGTGCATGTTCGCTGGATTAGACAGAAGCTCGGCGAGGCCGACGGCGCGCCACGCAGGATCATCACCATCCGAGGGCACGGGTACCGGTTCGAGGGATGAATAGCTCGCGAGGACGGTTGTGGTGTGGTGTGTTCGTCTGCGGCTTCCTGCTGCTGGCGTGGGTAGGCGTCGCGGCGTTTCAGAGGGGTATTGGACCGGTGAATACGGCCATTGCCCTGGCGGGCGGGACGGCCATAGTGGCGTCGGCCATTGTCGCTTGCCTCGCGGTTAGCAGGTCGTCCAGGGCGATTCGAGAGGTGATCGAGGGGATTGAGCGAGTCGACGCCGGAGACCTGGATTACAGGATCAGGCAGGGCGAGAGCGAAGAAACCGGGGATCTGGTGGTCGCATTCAATCGCATGGCGACCTCCCTCACGAGCATGATGGGGGACCTGTCGGGCGAGCGAAACAAGCTGTCTGCCGTCATGGAGACCATGTCGGACGGGGTGATTGTCGTCGACTCGTCGGGGGACGTGGAGCTTCTCAACGGGGCGGCGACGACGCTATTCGGGGTCGACCCGGGCGTCAACTTGGACGCGCCGCTCTCGGTCGGGCACGACCACGAGCTACGACAACTCGTGGCAGCCTGCCGCTCGTCACGGGAACCGCAGTACGCAGAGATCATCCTGACGACGGGACGTCGAACGGTTAGCGCCGTCGCGACTCCGCTGGAGGAAGAGCCGGGCGGAGCGGTGCTGGTCACTCTTCACGACCTCACGGAGTTGCGGCAAGTGGAGACCTCGCGGCGAGAGTTCGTCAGCAACGTTTCGCACGAATTGAGGACGCCGATTTCGTCGATCAAGGCGATGGCGGAGACCCTGGAGGCGGGCGGGCTGCACGACCCCAGGATCAACGCCGATTTCGTCAAACGGATTCATATAGAGACCGACAGAATGACGACACTCGTCAAGGACCTGCTTGATCTGACGCGCCTTCAGAGCGGACAGGCCGAAATGAATGCCCAACAGGTGGATATCGCGTCGGTGATCCGCGAGGAGGGGAGCCGGTACGTGCAGGTGGCGGAGGGACTGGGCATCGAGGCCCGCGTATCCGTGCCAGATGACCTGCCAAGGGTCGCCGCCCAGGAGGACAGGATGCGTCAGGTTGTCCGCAACCTTCTGGACAACGCCCTGAAGTTCACGCCGGAGAACGGGAGGATCGACATCTCGGCTTCCGCGAATCACGATGTCGTAGAGGTGCGGGTATCGGACAACGGGGTCGGCATACCACCGGAATCGCTGCCGCACATTTTCGAGCGCTTTTACAAGGTGGAGCGTTCAAGAAGGAACGAAGGCAGCGGACTTGGGCTGGCAATCGTAAAGAACATCGTGCAGGCATACGGCGGCGAGGTGGGAGTAGAGAGCCGAGAGGGTGAGGGGTCGACATTCTCGTTCACCGTTTCAGTCGCGGAGAGCGTTGATGCGCCGGTGGCAAGCGCGCGAGTCTGAAGGACGCGCCCGAGCGTCGCACACATGAATTGTCGGTAAGGGTGTCCCAATGAAGCCGTTCACCCAGTGAGGGCGATTCGCGAATCGCCCCTACGGGAGATTGGACGGGGGTTATTTTCAGAGGCATCATAGGCAGCCAGGAAGGGTAGCGCCGTTGAAGCGGGAATGCCGCAGGGTGGCTCTGGTACAATAGACGCAGGATATCTGCAACCTATGTTAACCCGGTTCACCCGCCCCTGGTCCGCTTCATCGCTTCGCGTACTCGTTCGAGAGTCATTCGAGACGATCATCCTCGCGCTACTCGTCTTTATGGTGCTGCACGTGAGCATCCAAAACTATAAAGTCGAGGGGCCGAGCATGGAGCCCACGCTCAACCAGAATGAGTACCTGATCGTAAACAAGATCGTTTATCTACGCTTCGATCCTGCGGAGGTGTTTGACGCGCTCCCGTTCTACGGTGGAGAGACGGACGAGGACGACCAGTATATTTTTCCCCCGCCCGTGCG
>JAPOPA010000282.1 GCA_026713145.1 Chloroflexota bacterium | reverse complement strand
GGACGAAGTGCAGTGCGGTCGTCCATCCAGCAAACGACGGCGTCGAACTCCTGCGTCATCACCGGCCCGGCGTCCGTCCCACAGATCATCTCCCCTCGAGCAACGTCGAGGTCGTCGGCAATCTGGACGGTGACGGCGTCGGGAGCGTACGCCTCCTCCACGGCGCCCCAAGGTGCTTCGATGGTCGTGATGACGCTCTCCATGCCGGAGGGCACGAAGCGCACTCGCTGGCCCACGCGCAGGACACCCGACGCTACGCTCCCTGCAAATCCGCGATAGTCGTGGAAGTCCTTGCGGTGGGGGCGGACGACGTATTGAATGGGCATCCTCAACGGCAGCGCATCGAGTCCTTCATGCACCGGCAGGCTTTCAAGGTGGGCCCACAGCGGGCCGCCCTGATACCAAGGCATGTTCTCCGACGGCTCGACCACGTTATCTCCGTTAAGCGCCGACATGGGGATGAAGGTCACATCGCCCACTTCGAGCCGCTCCACAAATGGAGTGAACTCGGAGCGGATTGTTTCGTACGCACGCTGATCATAGCCAACGAGATCCATCTTGTTGACGCAAACGATGATGTGATCGATGCCCAACAGCGAGGCCGTGACGGCATGGCGTCGTGATTGCTCCATCACGCCGTTGCGCGCATCAATCATGATGAGCACCGCCTCGGCGGTGGACGCCCCGGTGACCATGTTGCGTGTGTACTGCACATGCCCCGGCGTGTCTGCCAGTATGAACTTGCGCGTTGGAGTGGAGAAGTAGCGATAGGCAACGTCGATGGTAATACCCTGCTCCCGTTCGGCGCGCAGGCCATCGGTGACGAGAGCGAGGTTCACATAGTCGCTGCGGTGGCGCCAGCTGGCTTCTTCGACGGCGGCGAGTTGGTCATCGTCCAAGGCTTTAGAGTCATACAGCAGGCGACCGATGAGCGTGCTCTTGCCGTCGTCCACGGATCCGGCCGTGGCGATGCGGAGGAGGTCCATGCTAGAAGTACCCCTCCCGCTTGCGGTCTTCCATCGCTGCCTCGGCGGTCCGGTCATCAGCCCGGGTTGCGCCGCGCTCAGATATGCGGGTTTTCAACGTTTCGGCGATGACTGCTTCGGGTGAAGCAGCCTCCGATGGTACGGCTGCCGTGGAGGTCATGTCACCGACGGTGCGGAACCGCACGTTGCGGACGACCACTGGTTCGCCCCGCCGGGGCTGCATTACCGGCGATAGCGACATAAGCATCCCGTCACTCTCAAACACCTCACGCTGGTGACTATAGTAGACTTCCGGCAGGTCGATGTTCTCTTCGGCTATGTAGCGCCAGATGTCCAACTCCGTCCAATTGGAGAGCGGGAAGACGCGCATGTGCTGGCCCAAGCCAATACTGCCGTTGTAGAGAGCCCAGACCTCGGGGCGTTGATTGCGTGGATCCCACTGGCCGAATTCGTCGCGCACGGAGTACACACGCTCCTTGGCGCGTGATCGCTCCTCATCACGCCGCGCACCGCCCATAACCGCGGTAAACTTCCCATCTCGAAGGGTTTCCAGTAGCACCGGCGTCTGCATTCGGTTGCGAGGGAAATCAGGACTCGGTGGAGTCGGAATACGCCCGGAGGCAATTGCGTCGTCAACCGAGCCCACCACTAGATCCACACCAAGCCGCTTGATTACGCGATCACGGAAAGCGATGACCTCGGGAAAGTTGTGTCCGGTGTCGATGTGGAGCACAGGGAACGGCAGATGCGAAGGTCGGAGCGCTTTAACGGCGAGATGCAGAAGCACGGCGGAGTCCTTGCCACCGGAGAAAAGCAGACCTGGCCGGTCGAATTCAGCGACCACTTCGCGAATGATGTGGATCGCGTCCGACTCAAGCGCGCGGAGATGCTTGGACTCGGAGCGCTGATCATGGTGAAGACCTTGGGTTGTTATAGTTAATTCGCTAGTTGCGATCATGAGCGTGCCTCGAGCGCGACCAGGTGCAGCCCGCATTCCTTGGCGCTGGGGTCAGACTCCCACCACCAGCGTCCTGCGCGAGGGTCCTCTCCCGGTTCGATAGCCCGCGTACACGGCGCGCATCCAATCGATGGGTAGTTCTTGTCGTGCAGTTCGTTGTAAGGGACAGCGTGCTCTTCCACGTAGTTTCGCACATCCTCGAATGTCCAATTAGCGAGTGGGTTGATCTTGTAGTTGGCTCGGGGCTCCACCCACTCGACGATGCCAATGTCGCCGCGCTCCATACCTTGGTCCCGGCGAAGGCCCGTGATCCATGCGTCGATGCCGGTCAAGGCCCGCTCCATAGGTTCGACCTTTCGTACGTGGCAGCAGGCCAAGCGTTTCTCGCGGCCTCGGTAGAATAGATTGAACCCGTGCTCATCGACCATGCGGGCCACAGCCCCGGGGTCAGGTTGGTACACTTCTATCCGTGAGTCGTATCGGAGCCGGGTCTGGTCCATGACCGTGTACGTTTCCGTCGGTAGGCGCCATGTGTCGAGCGTCACAAGGCGCGCCTGCCGGTTGACTCGCCAGAACATGTCGAACAACGCCACATCCTCGAGGCCGAAGCTGGACATCTGGGCCGCACCCGCACCGAAACGCTCGTTGACCCATGCAAGCACATCGCTTGGCGGGGCGAATTCGAAGCGTTCGTTTAGATCGGCAAGCTCTTGCACTCCCAATCTTCTTGACTCCGGTACCGGCATAGATGCTCCTTCTCAGGCTTTTCGGGCAAAAAAAATCCCTCCGCAAACGGAGGGACCAGAGAACTTCACTTCTGAGCTGTCGGCGCTAGGCGGTCACCGGCACACGTGTCAAAGCAGAAGGCTCTCCAGCCTCCGGCCGACAACACAGACAAACCATATGCATAGCAGTGCTCACGGGGATAAATGTTACGAGTGCTCATCAGGAATGTCAAGGTACGTATCTCTCAAGTACTGTCCAATTTGAAACGTTAGCTCTTACGCAAGCACCTGCTTCCCACCATCATGCCGCAGCTTCTGCCCGCAATTGCGCTCTTCATTAGCACAGTCATGCTTATGCTCGGCGAACTGGGCTTCCTGGGTGTGCTGATGGGGGAGCGCTTCATAGAGATATCGATCCAGATGCAGCGGGCGTCAGTGAGGATGCCGGCGACCCCGGAGTGGGCGGCACTGCTGTCCGGCGCGCCTAGCGCTATTCCAGTGGCCGTGGCTTTCGCTGGGACCCGCCCTCGCATTTCCTTTTGCTATACTTGGCTTCAACTTGCTGGCTAGCGTTCTGCGGTCCTGGTTCGATCCATACCGCGCGCGTCCCTCGGCGTAAAGTGATCGGAAGAAGACATGGCGAATACTGGGGATCCAGTCGAAATAGGCGAGGACCGGCAGCTCTTTGTCGACGACTACTGGATCGCCGACTTGGCGGGGGTGGGGCGTATTCTCCATTCCCCCACACAAGAGAGTGTCGCACTAGAGTCGGAACACCCCTGGGAGGTAGGCGGACTTTCCTATCTCATCGCCTTTCCCGATCAGGGGAAGTTTCGAGGGTGGTACCGTGCCGACCCACAGCTGCAGGACATGGACTCCAACTCGATTACTTGCTACGCCGAGAGTGATGACGGCATCAATTGGACAAAGCCCAATCTCGGCCTCATCGAGTTCAATGGATCGAAGGACAACAACATCGTGTGGACGGAGCCGGGAATCAACTTCGCGCCGTTCAAGGACGGGAACCCCGATGCGAACCCGGAGGAGCGGTACAAGGCATTCATCCGAGTTCGGCGGGTTATGCACGCTCTCTCATCGCCGGACGGGCTTCCAGCCCCTACCTCCTCAGCGGCATCCTCAGGTGCGAGACCTGTGGCAGGGCCATGTCCGCCTCCGAGGCCATGAGCGGCAAGTACACCTACTATGTCTGCCAGTCTCGGATGAAGAGGGGCAGCGGGACCTGCAAGACCCCCAGGCTCAACGCCAAGAAGATCGAGACCACCATCGTCGGTGAGCTTCGCGCCAACATCCTCACCGGGTCCAAAATCAGAGAACTGGTGAAGCACTGGGACGAGGAGTTGGACGGAGCGGCCCGGGAACACCGACAGAAGCTGGAGAGCATCGAGGCGGAGCTTGAGGCGGTGAAGAAGCAGTTGGGCCGCGTCTGGCACTTCATATCGAAGAGCGAAAACATCGACGTGGCCGCTGCCTCGGATCACATCGTGGACCTGCGGGAGCGCAAGGAGAACCTAGAAAGCGCCGCAGACGAGGCAAGGGCAGTGCTGGCGGAGCGGCGGCAATACTTGGACAGCGCCGACACCATTGCCACCTTCGCCGAGGAGATGAGCGAGTTCCTCAAGACCAGCGAGCTGACCGAGACCAAAGCCTTCGTCCACTCCTTCGTCAAGGAGATTCATATCAGGCCCGGCAAGGCCGGCATCATCTATTCGATGCCTACTCCTGATGACAGCCCGTTAGGGGGAGCGGAATCCGCTTAAATCGCTCTGAATAGCGGACTTCGCAAATCGCTACGTCTTGGTGGGCTGGACTGGACGAAATCAAGAACCGACGCCTTTTCTCGCCTCACGCCGTCGCTGGGCATGGGCACGGTGTACGTCAGTACGGCCTCGTCTCCATTGACCTCGATGCCCTCCACGAAGTTGCGGATGAGGGCCT
>JAPOPA010000010.1 GCA_026713145.1 Chloroflexota bacterium | reverse complement strand
CCGTGGTAATGATGTCCCCCGCAATCTCCACGCCCCGGAGGTCGGACGACTCGACGATGATGTCCGCCGCCGGCTCCGACTCGTCCTCGACGACATTCTCCATGCGCAGCGTTGCTCCCATCGACCGGAGGACCTCGATGACACCCGTTCGTGATGGGTTGATACCGACATTGTTGAGGCGAATGCCGGCGTTCGGGTGGGCCGCCCCGGCCACCATCCAAAATGCTGCGGAGCTGATATCGCCGGGGACCCTGACGTTCGTGGCCGTGAGATTGGAAGCCTCCACGGAAACCGAGAGGCCGTCGATTTCAACGTCCGCTCCCATGTGTCGCATCATGCGCTCGGTGTGGTCGCGCGACTGGCCGGGCGACCGCACGACGGTGCGGCCCTTGGCGTACAGCCCAGCAATGAGGATCGCGGACTTCACCTGAGCGCTCGCGACCTTGAGATCATATTCGATGGAATTCAGGTTGCCGCCCCGTACCGACAGCGGCAGGAGGGTATCGCCATTGCGACCCATGAAGGCCGCTCCCATCTCGCGAAGGGGATCGACGATCCGCCCCATTGGCCGTGACCTCAGCGAGTCGTCTCCCGTCAGAACCGATAGAAACGGCTGACCTGCTAGAAGCCCCGCTACGAGTCGCGTCGTCGTACCGCTGTTGCCCGCGTGTAGCACGTCGGTCGGTTCCTGCAGACCGTTGAGGCCTCTTCCCCGGACCTCAAAGCACACTTCGCCCGGCCATACGTCGCAGTCCCCATGCTCGGTAATCTCGACGCCGAGCCCTCGCAGGCATCCGAGCATCGACGTGCGGTCGTCACCGACGCAGAAGTTGGACACGTGTGCCGTCCCATCCGCGATGGCGTTGAGCAGCGCCGCCCGGTGGGAGATCGACTTGTCGCCGGCTGTGGACACCGTCCCCTCTAACCGGTCCCTTTGAGGTATCGTTCGATTCATCTGTCCGTTTTGGTCTTCTTTCCCGAGTATCGCCAGGGATCGTTCTTCCCGGCGTCTTTGATGTCCCGCGCGCGGCCCGCAAGCCTGCTGCCTACGAACATGCTGGCAACCGACTCGCCCGTGGAGGGCATGCGTGGCCCGTCATCCTCTACGATGGCTCCCAGTTCCAGTTTGCTACGCTCTTCCCACCCTCGGATGAGAGCCTCCTCAACCTGCTCACGTGGGCTTTGCGTCAGCCTTCGATACGTTTCGAGCTTCTCTATCAACCGGCCGATCCACACAGCAACCGACTCGGCGTTGGCCTCGATTTCGGTAGACAGTTCGACCGGATCGACCGATGCGAGTTTCGACATTTGGTCGAATTCGTTCGCGACCAGCTTCGACATCTCCCGCCACGATGGACTCTCCGATGCCATGCTCATCAGCGCCGACGATAGTAGCGACGGCATGAGCGTCACCGCCGCGGAATAGGAGTCGTGCTCGTGGGAATCGAGGAACAAGGGAACTGCGCCAAGCGCCTCCACGAGGCCGACGACGGTCTTGACCGCGTCGGGTCGCGCGGTCACGGAGGGAGCGAGACAGTAGTCCGCGCCTTGGAACATGCCACCGTCCGCCGCATCAAGATCGGCCGAAGGTGCCCGCACCAAGGGACGGCCCGCGACGAAAGTCGTGTCCTCTCGGAAATACGCCTCCGCCCATTCGAGAGACTGCAACATGGACAGTGCCGTATTCGTAACCCTGCAGTCCTGTTCCAGGATAGGCCCGATGGCCTCCATGAGCTCCCTCGTCTCTACCGCCGGAGTGTCAAGGATCACGAGCCGCGCGCCGACTAGCGCGTCGCCCAAGTGTCCGCCCACCGAGTCGAACGCCCCCGTCTCAGTCGCTTTCTCACGCCACTGCCGGTTTCCCGACGTGCCGACAAGCTCGGTCTCATTCAGGCCGATGGCCTTGATTCCCAGCCCCATCGACAGTCCGATGCTGCCCGACCCGATGATCGTGATTCTGTCCATTCCTATTGAACCAGTCCTCTCTTCGTTACCGTTCAGACTTCATGAGACCGCTCGATACACAAAGCCACCGCCACACCCGCGAAAGCGGGAATCCTCAGGGGCAGGGAGTTCCTGTAGTCAGCTCCGGTTAACTCACTCCGTGCCAAAGATTGAACCAGATTAGCCCCAAATCTGTCCACCAATGATGATCGTTGCAAGCACGTTGACCAGGGGCCTCATGATGGGCACGAGCAGGCTCCCCGTCGGCAGCACGAAGCCCGAGAGAATGAGGAGCATCAGTATCAGCGGTCCCCACCGTTCGAGTTGGCTCCACTGCAGGGCCAGGTCACGGGGCAGGAGTCCCTGCACGACTTTGAATCCGTCGAGCGGAGCCACGGGTATCAGGTTGAAGGCCGCCAGCAGGATGTTTATGAAGATGAGCGATCCGAGAAGGTAGGCCCAGAAGTCGCCGGGGCCGCCGCCGAAAATCGAGAAACCCACGATGCCGGGGCTGAGCAACCCGATCTTCACTGGTATTGCGCACAAGGAAGCGACGATCACGTTGGATATCGGCTCGGCGAACGACACCGCGGCCATACCCGACCGCATTCGCTTGCCGAATTTGGCAGGATTGACCGGAGTCGGCCTGCCCCAGCCGAATCCGACTACCACGATCATGACGGTGCCCGCAGGATCGAGGTGGGCTAGCGGGTTCAGCGTGAGCCTTCCCTTGTTCTTCGCAGTGTCGTCGCCGAGCAGGTTTGCGCTCAGAGCATGGCTGAACTCGTGGACCGTAATCGCCGCGACGATGGCCAGTGTAAACCCCAACAGGGTGAAGACGGCGTTCGTCGGCTCGGAGCGTAGCTGATCGAAAACGGCGAAGAGCAACGGCTACTGCCTCAACGTAAAGACGGGACGATGTTGGTCGTCCCGTCTCGCAAACTTGCCTGTAGAAGTAGGTGGTTT
>JAPOPA010000361.1 GCA_026713145.1 Chloroflexota bacterium | reverse complement strand
TCCACCGAGAGTATGCCGTCAATGTTGTCGAGCGCGTCCACGTGTTCGATAAGCGCCGTCACGAAGACCTGCGAGTTCGCGTGAGCCATGTACTCCGACCTTGGAGGACCGAACCCGAAGTGTGTCGCCCGTGAGAACGAGAGACTCCGCCGTCCTTCGGGAGCGTAACGGCAGCCCTCCGCCAGCTTACGCGCGTCTTCCTCGGTGGTGATGTTCGGCGCGTGAATCCCCATGATGCCCCGCTCGAGGAACGAGTGAATCGTCGGCAGCTCCACATCCGGCACCATGCCAGCCGGCGTCAGGCCGCACATCTGCGCCACCCGGCTCTGTTCCTCAAGGTCGCTCAACGTGAAGCTCCCATGCTCCCCATCGAAGATCACGAAGTCGAACCCCGCGATCCCAAGCAGCTCAACCTGCTCCGACGAAGGCGAATTGAACTGGCACCCAAACGCGATCTCCCCCTCCTTCATCTTTGCAAGTACGTTGTTCGTCCGCAGTGTCACGTTGTGCGCGGTCTTATCTTCGAGGGTCATGTGGTTGGTCTCCTTGTTTGTAAGGGTTTCGTTACTAATGATGAACGAATTGTATTGGCCGGAAGCGCCTTTTGAAAGAGTAATCCATGAGGAGGCGCTGTTCTGATATTCGCATCAGCATTGACCATCAGTTGGGTATGGGCGTATCTTTGAAGAGTATCCTGAGACGCTTAACAAGTTGTGAGGGGAGGGCGCATTGGCTGATCGGGGACATAAACCTGGCGACATAGCGGCCCGCGGGGAAGCCATCTACCGGGAACGGATTCGGCCGCTAGTCAAGTCGGTGGCAAAGGGTAGCTTCGTAGTCATCGACATCGAGTCCGGCGACTATGAGGTCGGCGCTGGCGACGCATCGGCCACACGACGGTTGCTGGACCGTAGGCCAGGAGCCGTCACCTACGGAGTGCGCGTCGGCCACCGTGCCGCATACAGTCACGTCGGTGGATTTCGGACCCCAGTCACGGATGATTAAAGGGACGGTCACCGGCGACCAACAAGCTTTGGTTTCCGTTGACTTAGTGGACAGCAATGGCCTCTTGCAGCCTATCGAGGTCATTTTGGACACAGGGTTTACTGGCTATCTGACCTTGCCTACCGATTCCATCCAGGAGCTTGGACTACCTTCGGTAGGACGCAGGACATTCGAGCTTGCGAACGGGGGACTCTTCGAGTTCGAGGCATTCCTTGCGGCCGAGTCTTGGCACGGACGCTTGAGAGATGCCATAGTGCTGCAGTCAAACAGCGCCCCGTTGCTGGGCATGACCCCGCTCTGGGGGAGCCGAGTCACCGTGGATGCGCTGGCTGACGGACAGGTCACGATTGAGGAGTTGCAGCTTTCGGTGTGAGGTTCATCGCTGTAGGCAAGTGTGCTCTTGCACAAATTGAAAGTAATACTTTCAATTTGTGCAATCATTCTGCTTCCGTAACCTCTTGATTGCACTCAAATCGTTCGAGCGCTGCGCTTAGTATGGCCGCGGGCAGGGCTTTGCCGTTGGTCCGTGACTGGCGCGTCGTTCCGCCGTATATGACGGTCTTGGCGGAGATGTTTGGGATCAACTCGGCAATCCGGTTGAGCGACGTGAAGTAGTCGGAGGCAATAGTAGCGCCCGACTTGATCTCGATAGCGTGGATTCCGTGGCCGGTCTCATAGAAAAGGTCGCACTCCAGGCCTCTCGAGTCTCGGAAGAACGAGAGATTCGACTCGCGGCCCCGGTTGAAGCGGTGCTTAAGGGCCTCGACGACGACCATGTTCTCGAACAGCGCTCCGCGCAGGGGATGTGTTGTCACTTGCTGTGCGTTTTCGATGCCAATGAGATAGCTGGCCAGTCCCACGTCGTAGAAGTAAAGCTTGGGAGACTTGACCAGGCGCTTTCTGATATTGGCGTGATACGGTTGCAACTGGAAAACGATGTAGCTCGCCTCCAATACCGTAAGCCACTCTCGCACAGTGGTGTGCGACACGCCGGCATCCGAACTCAGCGAACTGAGGTTTACTAACTGTCCAACTCGCCCCGCGCATAGGCGCACGAAACGCCTGAAGCTCGAAAGGTTGCGTATCTCCCCCAGCCGCCGGACGTCGCGCTCGACATAGGTCTCCACGTAGTCGCCGAGCGCTTGGCGCGGGTCGAGTCCCTGATCGAGAATTCGGGGATAGAACCCCGAATAGATGATGTCGTCTATAGCGCCGCCTGCGCCGATGCTCCGCCGTTCCGTCAGAGATAAAGGCAGCAGACGCAGCAGCGCCGTCCTCCCCGCGAGGGACTGACTGATGGCGTCCGAGAGCCTGAATTGCTCGCTGCCCGTGAGTACGAACAGGCCATTGTGCCCTCGTTCGTCGGCGAGAACCTGGAGATAGGACAGCAGGGCGGGAACATGCTGCACCTCGTCAATGATTGCCCCCTAGCCAAGCTGTGAGAGAAAGCCTCGGGGATCGGACTCGGCGAAGTCCCGTTGATCGGGCGCTTCCAGGTTGACGTACTCCAAATTCGGGAATGCCGAGCGGCAAAGCGTAGTCTTGCCGGACTGACGCGGCCCGGTTACGGTCACGAAGGGATACTGGGCAAACAGCTTGGTCAACCGGCCCGTGATTTCGCGTGCGATCATGGTCAACAGGATACCGGACTACTGCACAAATTGAAAGTAGTACTTTCACTTTGTGCGCATAACACATACAAATAACCCTGCTCACTTGCTCAAACACAGGGCCTACAACCGCACCCCCCGACGCACGACCACCCCAGACCCCTCAGCCATGAAGGCCGACACCGGCTCCCGGCTCAGAGGCTCCACAAACTCCTCGCCGTACAGCCCGACGACGTCGCATTCGTACTCTACCTCATCGGCCTGTGCCATGCGCCATCGAGGGTGCTCGACCTTGTATTCCAGCGCTGAGCCGTCCCGCTGAGCTGCGTAGCCCCAGTAGTGCTCGGCGACGAATGACGCCTCCGATGACGGATCGGGAACGCTCCAATCACCTTCCGTCCTCACTGACAGCCTGTTCCAAGTCCCATTGGACTTCCATTCGTAGAGGAAGGAGTCGGAGGTGATCTCGCTGCGCATCGCCAGAGTTTCGTAATTCTCGTTGTAGACGGTTCGCGCAACCAATGTGACGGCAGGAAGCGGTACGATCTCCTTGATGAAGACTACGCCTCTCCGTAGGTCCCCGTCGACCTCGCGCCGCACGTAGAAGCGCAAGTTCACCTCCGGGAAGTCGCGGTGGAAGGGAATCGGCACCCCGAGGAGCTTGGTCTTGAGAAACTGCAACCCCACGACGCTGACGTAGCACCGGCCCTCCCATAGATCGATCTCCGTCCCAGCAGGAACGTATGGCGCGAGAACGACCGGGTCTATCTCGTAGTTCACAAGGGCGAGGTTGCGCCAGTCGGCTGTGAGAAATACGCTCTCAGGCATGGATGTACTTGAATTGTCGTGGGTACTTGGGCATCTACTCGAAAGAGATCACTCCTACGTCCCATTGCGAAACGACGACATGGAAGTACTCGCCGTCCTGCGGAAGGCTTTCACCCGTCAGCAGGTCCCGGGCACTTGCAGTATTCCAGCGAGGCGCAAAGTACACGTTGGCCTCCTGGCGTTCGAGGTTGAACAAGAAGAGCAGTGGGCCACCCTTATCTGACTCGCGCACTACCGGAATCACATGGTCGCCGTCCATGGCGACGGGGGCCTGAATTCCGCAGTCGCGCAGGACTCCGTGCAGGATGTCAGGGCTCCCGATGTCCCCGAACCCAGCAGACAGGCTGAACCCGTACCATATCAGCCTACCGTCCGCCGTCCGCGTGGCGACCGTCTGCCCATCGATCGAGGCGATGGTCTCACTTCCCTCCAGGGGTTCGAGTACCGCATACCCCGTCTCCGAGTCGAATGCCAAGGTGCCATACGGCGATTCCACCGCGGCCCCTCCTCGCGAAATGTCGAGTTCGGTCACGCGCGAGAAGTCGGCCACTCGCACACCAAACGTCTCGCCAAGCCCCTCCGGCGGGCCATAGCTTGAGAGACCGTTGTCGGAGTACATGCCGAAGCTGCCCTCGGCGACGAGTCTCACTGTTGGGCTGCCGGCTAGCGTATTCGCAATACGGTCTTGCACTTCTTCGGTCATCAGCGCGACGTTGGTCAGGAACACTACGTCATAGCCAGCCCAGTCTTGGGATGGCGTCACTATGTCCACAGGGATGCCGTTTGACCACAGCGTCCTGTACGTCCCTCGTATGTCGGCGAGGAACCTGTCTCCCTCGCCGTTCATGTTGAACAACTCTTGTGACGCTTGGTGGTTAACTATAGCCACTTTGGCTTTCGGCACGCTAAGCGGCAGGTGTTCTGAAAGACCGTCAATTTGAGATATCGCCTCCGAAACGGCTTTGAGTCTTGGTGTGGGCTGTCCGTCCAGAGCCGCGAGGTTATAGCCCGGTGACTCGAACGCGACGTGGTCCGGGCGATATTGCCAGAACATCGACCCCGCAGCGCCGTGTGCGAGCGTCATCCAGAGTAGGGTCGTCAGCTCGCGGGGGTCGGTCTGCTTCTTCCATGTAACGCCACCTCGCGCCATGCCGGAGTAGATCTCCTCGTTCCACCAGCGACTGCTCTTCCCGATCGAACGAGACCAGTCGAACGCGAAGGCTCGCTCGGCGATTTTGTACGGATCCTCGCCGGTGAGCAGGTTGTTGGAGGGCATGGACATCCCCCACGAGTCGGCGTAGCGCGCACACGTCTCGTCCCACGGACGGGGCATCCAACCACCATGCGTTCGCGTTTCGTGCACGGTGTCGATCTTGCGCACCTCCCCGATCATCCACTGCAGATGACCTGCGAGGTTTTCGTAGTTGAACCGCTTGAACAGCAGCATTTCGAGGACGTTGTTGTCGGAGCGTGGAGGCTCGACATCCTCCCAGTGGCGGTAACGCCGGAGCGTCCTCTCGTTGAACTCTTCCAGTGTGAAGTTGTCCTTTAGCCACGCCATGTACCTGGCGATGGAATGCTTGCAGTAGCACGGATACCCGTCGTCTTGGTCGACCCATGCAGACGAGAGAGCGATCCCGTCCCATATGCCCCAGACGAAGGTGGCCGGATGGTCCTTGTACCGCTCCACCACGTGCTTCAGCAGCTTGCCTCCGCGCTCGCGCCAGACTGGATGGTCGTAGCAGTGGATCATCCCACCCTGCGGGTAGGCCGGATGCGAGTTCGAGTAGTAGGTGTGTCCCCAGTGGTTCACCACCCGGAAGTCGGGGTAGTCCCGTGTCATCCACTCGGGCGCGGCCCCGTGCGTGGCCAGCATCACGTCCAGCCACATCGACAGCCCATGCTTGGCTGCCAGATCGAACATCACGTCGTAGTCGTCGAGGTGGTAGACGTCCCGCGACGGCTCCATCCAATTCCAGTACGACGCGCTGCGCACTATCCTGAACCCTGCCGCACGGATGTTGGCGAAATCCTCGTCCCAGCACTCCGACTTCGGAGCCCCGCCGCGATAGTACTCGACGCCGATGGGGAACGGCGTGTCCGGATGAGCGAATGTACCTGTCATGTATTCCCACCTACGATAGGTATGCTCGAATTATACTCCGCGTACATACACGAATGTTAGCAAGCTCTCCAATCAGGTATTTCCTAAGTTGTGTTGACATTCTGTCATTCTGAACGTAGCGGAGCGGAGTGAAGAACCTAAGATCGTCGCGCAGGCAAAGACTTCAGATTTCTCGCTTCGCTCCGAATGACAAAGAAAAGCGGAATAGAGGGAAATGTCGACACAACCTAATGCCCTGAACACAAGCCGACCCGATTTGTCATACCGGCGAAGGCCGGTATCCAGAGGTATGAGAGTCGAGCGACATTCTGACCTGCCTTCCGGGAGGCGTTGCAACCACTTCGCCCTAGCCTATAGGGTGTAATCACCATGGACATCCCCCAATTCCAGCGCCTGATCCTCGATTGGGGACGCCAAAATCGCCGCGAGATGCCATGGCGGGACACCCGCGATCCGTACAGGATCCTCGTCTCCGAGGTGATGCTCCAGCAGACGCAGGTCTCCCGGGTCCTCCCAAAATATGAGGAATTCCTCCACGAGTATCCCAATCTCAATGCCCTCGCCAATGCCTCGCAGGCTCGACTGCTCCGTGTGTGGCAGGGCCTCGGCTACTGGAACCGCGCACTCCGACTCCGCGACGCTGCCCGCATGATCCTAAACGAGTTTGGCGGAGTGTTCCCCCAAGACCCAGCCACGCTCCGCGCCCTTCCTGGCATTGGGCCCTACACCGCAGGGGCCGTCGCCTGCTTCGCGTTTGGCAGCGCCGAGCCATTCCTTGACACCAACATCCGGCGTGTCTACCTCTTCTTCTTCCTCCCCGGTGAGGAGGACGTACCCGACGGCCGCGTCATGGATATCGCCCGCAGGGCCGTTTGGCTCGATGACCCCCGCGAGTGGGGTTACGCGCTGTTCGACTACGGCGCTATCGAGCTCCGCGATCGCACCATCAACCGTCGAAGCAGACACCACTCTCGCCAGAGCGCCTTCGAAGGCTCGTTCCGCTCCTACCGCACCCAGGCCCTCCGTCACGTCCTCGCACAGGAGGGCACCTCTTTATCTCGAGCCGAACTCGAGGGTTTCCTCGCAGGACGACTTTCGGCGGAGGACAGCTCATACCTCCCCAAGGATGTCCTCGATGCTCTCATCAATGACGGTTTGCTGAAGAGTTCGCCTGACGACCGGGTCTACGTTTGACTTCTTCATTTACCATCCTGGCCTACCTTGTCAGCACCACGATCTCTCAACGACATTCAGGCGAGCCAAGTCCCGTTCACTCTGAGCCTGTCGAAGGGTGCCCCTCACAGGGATACTCACCCGCCATTCCGGCAAAGGTCGGAATCCAGAAATCCCCTTGAGCGAGAACACGGCAAATTCCGCAAGGTCAGCATGAATCAGCCGGTTCCGCCCCCTCACCCCGATGCGCTTTCCCTCAAGGTCACGTAGACTGTGCCGGCAGGAGGCAGCTTCATGTCCGACAAGGTATATCGAGTCGCCGCCATCGGCTGCGGGAGGAAGGGGACAGAGCACGCCCGCGCCTACAATCTCAACCCGCGTTCTGTCGTCGTGGCGGGCGCCGACCCCGACGCGGAGAACCTCGACATCTTCACCGGACGGTTCGAGGTGCCCGGCTATGCAGACTACAACGAGATGCTCCGAAAGGAGAAGATCGACATCGTGCTGGCAGTTCTGCCTGTCATCGCAAACCTCGAGGTCGTCCTGGACAGCGTCAGGCACAATGTGCCCGCCATCTGCACCGAAAAGCCCCTGGCAGCGAGGCTCTCCGATGCCGACGAGATGGTCGCTGCCTGCAGGGAGCGTGGAATCAAGTTCGGCTGCGGCGATCTTGAACGCAATCACCACTACTACCGGGAGGCGAAGGAAAGGATCGCGGCTGGGGAGGTCGGCGCCGTTCGGAGCATCGCCTTCTACCAAGGGAGCGGCACACAGCTCTCCGGCGGCGGCTGCCAGACTCTTGGTCTGGCCAGGCTCTTCGCCGATGACGCCGAGGTGGACTGGATTACCGGATGGGTCGCAACCGATCCGTGGAGCGAGTACGACCAGGGGGGCGCAGGCTACATCCGGTTTGTAAACGGCGTCGAGGCGTTCCTCCACCGCCGCGACACCGGGCGCTACGGCTTCGAGGTGCTGTGCGACCGCGGACGGTTCACCAGTGATAACATGACCGTCCGCATGTACAGTCACGACCCGGACGAGTCCCGTCCGACCCTCGTGAACGCTACGGAGGTTGAGCAACCCTTCTCCGATGACGAGGGAGTACACGGAGGCTTCGGCCAAATCGACGACGAGGGCTGGGAGAACCCGGGCAATCGTCAGCGCGCAACCGTCCAGTCCATGATCGACGCCCTTGACCACGACATCGAACCCACGGGCAACGGCGACAATGGGCAAAAGGTCCTGGAAATGGCCATCGCCATCCGCGAGTCCCACCGGAGGGGGCACGCCCCCGTCAAGCTCCCCCTCGAAGACCGCAGTCTTCGCCTATTCCCTCATCCCAGTCGCATGTACAACAAGAAAGAGGTCTACGGCCGGGAAGCCTACGCCAAGGAAATCGCAAGGTTCACGCGAGGGCAGAAACAGGCGACGTGAGGCCAGGACAAGGAGCTAGCGTCTCAGCACGTAGGAAGTCAGCCAGGTGGCGTGAAGCTTATACGAACCCTACCGGGTTGCAATACTGCGAATCGTCCTATCAGGTCTGTACATTCTCGATTCACCAATTCGGCTACGGCCTCACCAAGCCCGGAACGTACACCGGCTGGAAATCGCAGGAGAATGACGCCGACCAACTCCACTCAACTCGCGTACACCAACTGCCCAAAGTCCTTGTCTTCGGTCAGAAGGACGCATCTCTCTTCCAATGCAAGACCTATAACGGACTCATCATCGGCACCTAATGACAAGTCGGCGACTGCCAGAACCTCGTGTCCTAGCTCGGTAAGTGCACGTACGGCGGCGTAATCGCAGCTCTCATCGGCGAGAAACTTCACTTCGCGAACTTCATCAGGGAGGCGCTAGGCACGTTCAGTAAGTACGGTTTCTTCGTGTGCCACCATGTCGGCTGCGTAGCCGATACACGCGTAGATATCCTCAACAGTCATACGAGGATAAGCGTCGAGTAAGTCGCTCATCAACGCGCCTTCGCTTAGCTTTCGCAGAATAAGCTCGACGGGAATGCGGGTTCCCCTCACAACGGGCTTTCCTAACATTACATTCGGATTGACTTCAATACGATCTGTCACCACGATGATTCTCCCGTCGGCCAACTGTCTATATTTTATCTTATCCAACCTCATACACGCCGTACTCGATCACGATCTCCAGGTCGTCGATTGTGATGCCTCCGACGAGGCCTGCCGGACGGCTTGCCAACGACACCTCCACGAGGTTGTCACCCTGCCTCGGGCGCACTGACGAAAGTTCGATCTCGATCCACTGTGCGCTGTAGTGCTCGATGCGGTGGGGGGAGACAGGGATGCGGACGTAGGCCCCGGGCTCCCGACTCACGGTCTCGCCGTGCAGTGACTCTCCGTTGAGCCAAACCGAAATCTCGTCAGCCGTCACTGTGTTGCCGACCCGCATCCGTAGCGTCATGCGCTTGATGCGGTCGGCCTTTCCTTCGATGTCGTCCGCGATGTAGATGGAGACCGCGTGTCTGCGTCCTGGATCCGCCTCCGGTACATCCAGCGGCAGGGTGGTATCGTAGCCCAGTCCGGCAGCGGGCTCGGTGCGGCGGGACAGGCGATACTGCTTGTCCGCCTCTGACATCAGGTCGGGGTTCGCCATCTCTGTGAGCATGTTGCGCTCCGTCGCTCCCAGCGGCCAGTCGAGGAACCAGGAGTAGACTCCGTCGGCACCCTTGGCGAGGTAGTTGGACACGGCGGCACGCATCATTTCCGGGGTGTAGTGCTCATCGTAGCCGTGGCCGGGGTACCCAACCTCAACGAAGGGCTGGAGCATCCCGTAGACGGGTACGTTGACCTCGTGGGCGGCCTCGATCGCCCAGTCCATCGGCATTTGCGAGTCGAGCCGCAGGTTGGCGTACATCATCGGCGTGATGTAGTCGACCAGCCCCTCTTTCAGCCACGTACGAACATCGAACCCCTGCGCCGTACATACTTCCTCGATGCACGGGACGCGGATCCCCACCTGCTTTCCCGCGGTCCGCGTTATCTCGGCGATGCGGCGAACGTGCTCGGTCAGGACCGGTGTGTACCCAGCGACGTCCTCATCGAGCAGCACGGGCGGCATACCGCCCGGACTCGCTCCAAAGTCGAGTTCAAGGCCCTCCAGATCGTACTGGGAGACGATTTCCTCGAATACGCTTAGCTGATTCTCCCTCGCGCCGGCATCGGCCAGGCCCCTGCCTCCCTCGGCCGGATCGGCCTCAGGGCTGCCCACGCCTTCATAGGTACCCATCCTAAAGCTGGTAAAAAACTCCATGCCCCGCTCGTGAGCGCGGTCGGCGAGGGCCTGCAGGATGTCGACGCCCCGCTCCTGCAGCGAGAGGATGTTGTGCCGCACCTTCCAGTAGATCGCGCTGTCGATCTCGTCAACGTCGCTGCGGAACGACTTGCCGGCTTTCGACGGATAGAACAGTCCGTCCGCCCGCGCGATCCCGTACACCAGCGTGTCCACGCCCGTCCCGGCCACCTCGTCCACGGGCCGCCACAGGTCCTCCATCCTCATGGGCGGCTCGAGTACGAACAGGTAGAAGTGACGCGCGTCGTTGAAGTAGATGGTGCGTTGTCGTCTCATGGTTAGGGGGCTCCTATTCATAGAAAGTAGGACATGGTGAGCCAGCGGCCGCGGGATGGGCGCGCGGTCAGCGCGTCGGACGGCAGGCTCCAGTCCAAGTTGGTTAGGTAGATGGGCTCGGCTTCGAGGCCCCGGTCGGCAATCTGGTCTGAACTCTTGCTCATGAGATTCCTTTGTCCAGTGTTGTCACATCTGCTCGGCCACAGTCCCAATCACCATTGCTCGAACGTGAGTGAGTGGAGCCGGGCGCGGGTCATCTCGAGGCGCAGGCGGACGGGTCTACCGGACCATGCTGAGAGGTCGGACTCACCGTTCCAGGTTACCACGCCATCGAGGATGTCCCCGGTCAGAGGGTCGCAGTCGTCCATCGTGCGGCCCGGTATCGCATCAGCCGGCCTTGGGCGGGTCTCGACCGACGCGTCGGCCACCTCGACGCGTATCTCGCCTCGGAAGCGCGTCCAGGCGTTCACTCGGAGCCGGCTGCCCGTGAAAAGCAGCGGGTAGGTGGTGCATGCGCCGACGGTCTCGGCCTCCAGCGAGGTGAAGCCGTCCTTGCGCCATGTAGCGCGGCATATGTAGCCGAGGTCGCTGTATACGTCCTGCAGGTGCGACTCCCTCAGGCCCAGCAGGTTGTTGTGCGAGGTGGAGGATGGGCTGATGAGCAGCGAGTGCTCGTCGGGGCGCAGGCTCACGAGGCCGCAGCCCGCGTAGATCCCCGCATGCCAGTCCAGGCCGGGGTTGCCGCTGGTGCCGGGCTCCATCCTGGGGATGATGGGGCCTGGCCGGTGCCGCTCCCAGTTGACGCCGTCGCGGCTGGTCATCATGTGCAGGTCGGATATGTCCAGCCGGCGTTCGTAGAAGACGGGAAAGGCCAAGTGGGCGTTGCCTCCGTCCGGCCAGGGAGCGTAGGCGTTGGTGTATATGTCGGTGTCGGGGCCGTCCTGCGCCTGCGGCCATACGATCTGCTCAGGCTTCGGCCAATTCTCGAAGGAGTCTGTTTCGGCGTAGGCCATCCGCCGCCGGCCGTGAATCCTGCCATGCTCGTGCCTGTCCCAGCCCCTGAAGTAGCCGGCGTAACGGCCCTTAGCGGGATCGAACCGGGCGATTATCTGGGTGTCGCTGACGTAGCCGTCCAGCAGTGGCTTGGGCAGTTTCGTGAACAGGAGTCCGTCGGGGGACACCGCGCCCAGGACCTGGTCTCCGCCGCCCTCCTTGTTCTGGTAGATGAGCTTGTACCGTTCGGAGGCCGGTGCGCTGGGGTCCTTGAAGACAGTGCCGGTAGTACTAAAGACAATGTTGTTGTCCGTAGAGCCGCGGAACTCGACTGCGCCAACGGTGGGCTTGCGCCAGGTCACGCCGTCGTCGGACTCGGCGTACGCCATGACCTGGGTCTCCCAGGGCACCACGAAGTCGGACTCCTCTGTGGCGCGTCGCCTCGCCTCCGGGTCCCTCTGGTCGACAGCGCCAGTGTACGCGGGGTAGTAGAGCCTGAACAGGCCCTCGTCCTCGAACACCGTCGTCATGCCGGAGACCCAGTCTTCCCAGGGGTGCTCCGGCTTGATCAGGGGTTCCGGGTCGATGCGGGGGCTGTGTGCGGATATACGCACGCCGTAAGGCATCTCCCAACCGCCGTCGCGTCCGCCGCCCCACGCGACGCCGTAGCCGGGCTCAATGATGTCCCAGTCGACGAAGACGTGCTTGCGGCCTCTCAGATCGTAGGGTGCGTAGGGCAAGCGAGACCTCCATAGTCCGAATTGTCGGTTGGTCGCGGCGTGCGGGACATGGCTCCTTCCGCCCTCTTAGCGTTCAGTCGGCCCAACCCTCCCACGTTGCCGTCCTGGGTAAGCACCTCGGTCGCGAACCGGCTCAAGGTGTTGGTGCTGGCGGCCGGTCTTTCAAGACCACCTCTCCGTCCAACGACTACCCGCATCGTCGGGCCCTGAGCCGGCCGTTCAGGGTCGTGGATATCCTCGTAGCCTGCCAGACGGCTGTACACCGACTGCCTGAGAAGGCCCACCAATCGGTGCTGCACGTTACGACCGCCCCGACTTTCCTGCAGACACTCATTCGCCGTCTCCGTCAGTCCCAGCAAATCATCCAACTCGCGACAGGCCAACAGTCCGGCGCCTGAGGTGATGGTGGCGCCGCGAAACTCCAACCGTATACGTCGGTCGAAACGGAGCTTGGCGCGGGGGCTGCCGGCGTCAGGGTCGGAGTAGTTATGCTGTCACTTCGCCTTCGGTGCGTTGGACGTGCTCTCGTAGGGCAGAGTTGATGTCGGTCTGATAGCCGCGTCCGTCTCGCTGGCGCGCCCTGAACCAGGAGACAACATCCGCATCCAGCCGCAAGGTGATCTGCTGTTTCACCGGACGGTAGAACATGCCTCGTTTGGCGTCGGACCAGTCGAGGACCTCGGGGATATCATCGGTGTTGATTTCGTCCTCGGTCTTGTCGGCCAATGCCTGAATCTGGGCTTGAATGTCAGGGGGCAGTGCAGAAGTATCCTTCTTCATAGGCTAACCTCTCATGCGGCGTGGCTTTGCGAGCGCTGATGATACGTCCCACCTCTTCTCCGGTCTCCGGGTCAGTTTCAGGCCAAGTGTGGACGACCAGGACCGCCACCGGGCCTACCATGCCAATCGTTCGCCACCGCTGTTCGAGCTCGTATACGTCTTCTTGCGTTGCGGCTAGTGGGTCTTCGAATACGTAGATTGCAGCTTCAAAATTA
>JAPOPA010000011.1 GCA_026713145.1 Chloroflexota bacterium | reverse complement strand
TACACCGCAATTGGACAACGTGATCGACATAACCCTGATGCGGCACGGCCGGTCCCGTGCCGACGACGAGAGGGTCCACGAGGGTCGTAGGTCCCAGTCAGTGCCGCATGTCTCGTACCGGGTCCAAAACCTTGGCCCCCATGCGAACTAAGTTTGCGTTTGCAGGACTGTCCAGAGTCAGCATTGGCTTGCCGGTTGCTGCGAGTTTGAGGGCAAAGGACTCAGTCTTGCCGTCTGCGGCGGCGTGTGCGATGAGGACTCGGCTGGCGAGATCGGCGACGAGTTCGTTGCGTTGGAATGCGCTTGCTGCCGTTGGCCGTCGCAGCGTCGGCGGGAACGGGGAGACGATCAATAGCCGACCCTGATCAAGAGGCGCTCGCCACTCCCTGGGGATACGCATCTTGTCGATGCCTCGGGCCGGGCAGACGACCACCGGCTGCTTGCCTCGCAGCAATAGGCGCAAGCATTCGCGCTCCATCGATGTTTGAAAGCCGCCGATGACTGGGACACCGGCATCGCGCATGGCCCTGGCAATGTCGTAGGTCTTCAAGATGAGGTCGCCAGGACAGCGATTGGAGCAGAACAGGGCCGTGAGCGGCTCGTCGAGCAGACTGAGGTTGCCCCGATGGGCGGTCTCCGGCGGCAGCGAAACCTTGGCTCTGGCTGAAGACATCTTTGACGGCGCGCCGCCAGAGCTCAGACCGTCTCGAACTGCAATGCCGAGAGATTGAGGTTGGAAGAGCGCTTGGAGAGATGGAGCATCTCCACCCCTATAACTTCGTTCGACTCGTTATAGTCGAGCACGATGCCGGGCGAAACCTCCTCCGACTCGACTATCGGGGAGTCATCGAGACGGAGATACAGCGCGTCCGCTTCCTTATCCACGTTCAGCTTCATAGCTCACCTCTCATGCTTCGATCAAAGAATACGCTCACCACGCGCCAGGGGGCAACACGGGTGTTGACTGCAACGCGCAGTACGCGGTCGCCGCGTTCCGGAATGCGGCGGAAGAACCGCTCAACCTCGGGATCGTTAGGATCGGCAGTGCGTAGGGCTGGTTCCGACACTGTCGACTCTACCCACTCCATGGGAATCATACGTTCTTCCATAGCGTGGGTCGCGTGCCGGGTGTAGTCCAACATCTTCACTGCCCCGCCTGCCCCGCCTGCCCCGTTCCCTTCCTAAGTTTTGCCTTCAGCAGTTCTAATCCGACGAGTACCGGCAATCCGACCACCTGTCTCCGCAAGGCTCGACATCTACCGTGAAGTCCGTTTTTTGCACTCCCTCTAAAGTCACGGTATCGCCGACCTGCTTGACCGTGCGCATTTCGGACGCCAGACTGCGATACCTTTTAGGGATCACGCGTTCCCCCCCGTCCGGAGTGCGAAAATGCACATGATGGTGTTGCGATGCAGGTAGGCGGCGCACCACCACGTCGACCGTCCGGCCCGACTCCAGCTCCGGGCTGGCGAACTCCACTTTGCCTCCAGGTAGTACCGTCGTCCGTATGTGCAACGCCTCTTGCATGGTTGGTCCCTCCTCTATCATCACCGTCGCCAATCACCCCATTCAGGGGAACGCAAGAAGGTTGTCGGAGGAAATCGGCTCCAAGAATCATAATCAGGGTCTCGATAATGGTCTTCATCTTCCAGAACATCAATGAAGCTTATGGCCGTACGTGCCAAGCTCAATAGATTGTAGTTCGCTGGATTCGGTAAAGCGTCGCGTTCGTCCTTCATCCTGACCCGATACTCATCCCAAGTCTTCCTCTCGTGTTCGACGCTTCTCTCCATTTCCAAAATGGCCCGTGTCAGCGCCCCTAGGTCCATAAGTGATGGGCCAGTGATTCGGACAGCTTGGGTGCATTGATCGGCCAACTCCCCAAACGTATCAAAGACCCACCGCAAGGAGCTGTACGAATCGATACCCTTCGAGAACACTTCTCTTTCCAGAGACCTGTG
>JAPOPA010000269.1 GCA_026713145.1 Chloroflexota bacterium | reverse complement strand
CCTCGTTCAGAATCCGCTCCCTGATCTTCTCCACCACGAAGGCCTCTAGCTTCGGGGCGTTCAGGTAGCGGGCGCTGCACGTCCCCGCTCCCTCCCTGAACAGGGTGCCACAGATGTAGTAGGCGAACTGGCCGCTCTTGGCTCCCTGGGCCGAGTAGGGCCTGCCACACACCCCGCACTTGAGCAACCCGCTCAGCAGGTAGGGGCTTCCCACTCTACCGGGTCTCTGCACCGTCGGGGCGCGCTCACTCATCGCCTGCTGCACGTCATCGAACATCTCTCTCGACACCAGGGCGGGCCACGCTTTCTCCACCCTCACCGGGTCCGGGGCTTCGCCGTCCTTGCTCGTCTTGCCCCAGACGGCGGTGCCGGTATACGCCTCGTTTCGCAGCACGTAGTGGAGCGTTCCCTTGTACCAGCGCTTGCCCCTGTTCGTGACGCCCCGGTCGTTCAGCTCCTTGCATAGCTCCTTGAGGCCGCTGCCCCGCAGCGACTTCTCGAATATCTCCTTCACTACCGGAGCCGTGGCAGGGTCAACCTCAAGCGAGGGGCGTTCTTTGGGGCCGTCTTGCACCTTGATCTTCCTGTAGCCGAAGGGGGCGTTCGACGCGAGGAAGAATCCCCGTGACGCGGCCTCCCTCATACCCCGGACGACCTCCTGGGCCAAATTCTCGCTGTAGAACTCGTCCACGCTCTCGATGATCCCCTCAAGCAGCCTGCCGGTGGCGTTGTCCTCGGCCTGCTCGGTGATGGACACCACTCGGATGCCCTTGCGCCGCAACTGGGCCTTGAAGGCGACGGCGTGCTCCCGCTTCCTGGTGAAGCGACTGAATTTCCATACGAGAATCACCTCGAAGGGGGCCTTGGGCTTGCTGCCCTCCTCGATCATCTCCCGGAACTGGGGCCTGTCGGCGACTCGGCCGCTCTCTGCCTCGTCCACGTACTCCCGTGCCACGGAGTAGCCGTTGTCATTCGCGTACTCCTTGAGAGCCCTGAGCTGTGCGGACACGGACAGGTCCACGTCCTGCCGGTCGCTGGACACCCTGGCGTAGAGCGCCGCCGGCGTGAGTGGCTGTAGGTGATTCTTCTTCATGCGGTCCTCCTTCATTCTCATTCTCCCTGCGAATTCTCCTGTTCGGCATGGCGAGCGCGGAGCCTCTCGTACCGGATGGTCCTGAG
Organism: Chloroflexota bacterium; assembly: GCA_026713145.1. Classification (GTDB taxonomy): domain Bacteria; phylum Chloroflexota; class Dehalococcoidia; order Lucifugimonadales; family VXLM01; genus VXLM01. The sequence goes on along the minus strand of JAPOPA010000269.1, from coordinate 8,435 downwards.
CCACTTCCGCTCCTCCATGTAGTTGCGAAGGGCCTCCCGGATGAGCTCGCTCATGGTGCGCCCCTCGTCGCGCATCACGTCCTGCACCTGCTCTGCCATGTCCGGCGGCAGGGAGAAGGTGATCGTCTTGGTGTTCCTGTTGATGAGTCTGTTGGTCATAAGCTGTCTTACTCTCTATCATCGTCCATCTGATGCCTTGTTGTCAACGAGCCTTGCGGAGTCGCTCGCTTCTACCGGATCCAAGTGGCTCCGCCGGACATGCCCCATTGCCGAACGGAGCGCTCCTATCGGAAGTGGACGGCGGGTTGCTGAATCCGGCTGAGGGCCTTGACCAGACTGCGGCGTATGAATCGCCAGTTGATCCGAACATCCGCATCAGACTTGGGCGGTTTGTTCGTCAGGACCCGGACTCTTGACCGTGATCTTCAGGCCTATCAGTCGCGAGGCCCGTGCTTCGGCGTGGGGCGTGATGACGAATCGGTAGGGAGATTGTCAGCCCAGGTGGACTATCTCGATATCGCCCCAATGGCGGTTCAAATACTCTGCAACCAGCCGACGGTGGCAGTGTTCAGGCTTGTCCTCGCTGCACAGCAGGCACGCATTCGCGATCGTCCTCTTTATTCCCTTCTTCGAAATGCGCCGTTCATCCATCAGGGCGAGGAACTCGCGCTCATAAAGTTCCCAGTCACGATGTTCTTTGCGGTAGGAGTCCAGCATATCCGTAGTGGGAGCTAGCTCAGGCATGTGGATGTATTTTATGCGACAAATCTTTTGCAGAAAGTACTCAAGATCGTTTTTCTTGGCAAATCCTGCAAGTTGCGAGACATTGTTCAGCCGTACGTCAACCAAGCGCTTTGCGCCGGATTCACGGAGCAACTCAAAGAACTCGGAGGCAGATTTCTTGGTAAAGCCGATTGTGTAGACCTTCAATATGCATACCTCTGGCTGTCAGCGGGTGGTCCTTCGGCAATATACGCGACTTTCTTAGCTCTACGAGCTAGAGCATCGGCAATTACCTCATTTCGCGAGCGGAACAAGTCACCGTTGTGGGGCAATTTGAAAATGTCCATTAGACGATTCATAGTGACATCGTGCCCTTCCACACTCCCGTCGGCGAGAATGTGTTCGACAGTGACGCCGCGCTCTTCCAGCACCTTGGCAATTAAGAGCGCTCGGTGGCAGTCTAAGGGCTCCTTTTCGCTACACATTACGGCAACACGGCGCTCGTCAGCCGCCCGCACAACACGCCTGATGCCATCTTCGAACAAGTCGGAGTTGGCTAGACGATCATATCTCACGCGCCCTTGCTCGTCATAGCACGATCGGTCTACAGGGCGGCCACCTAGCTCTCCACCAAGGAATACGTAGCCTATTCCCGCTTCTTCTAGTGCGGCATTCAGAATCGCATAGTTGAAGTGCGGGCTATAGCGACTGGATGGGGATGAGCGAACGTCCATCACTTCATCGATGCAATGCTTCCTCAGCAACTCGAGAAATGTTCCAGTCGAGTGATTGGAGTGCCCTATCGTGAATACCTGATATTGTGTGGAGTTCAAGGTTTCTTCCAGTGTCAAGGTTCTATGATGGCAGCCGCGAGCTTGTAGGCATATCCATCGTCATTCACCCCGCTTAAACTGACGGTGACGTAGCATTCGCCAAGCCGATAGGTGCCCTCGGAGCGCTGTTTGTATGCCACCTCGTAGCCAGGGTCGGTAAGCCACATCCAGTAATCCGTTCCTCTGTATCGAAAACGGGCTTGCGTTCTCCGACGGGTAGACCTTGTCCAGGAGTTATATTGGTCGAACACACAGATGGCCAGATCGACCTTGATGAGACACAGTGAATTGCCAAGGGACTCGGCATCTGAGGCTTTGACTTTATCGTTTTGTCCTTGACTGGTCTTACACCCATTGACCCAGAGTGTTTCGGGTTCGTCGGTCCACTCGGGGAGATCAGCTACCCTAACACTGCCCATCTTAGCCCAACGTCGGTTGAGATCAAGCAGCCAATTCTCCTGCTGGTGACCCCTCGGCAGTGCGTTGAGCACCGGGACGTCCATGACATCAAGCAGACTCGGTGTACCACCGTCCACATAGCGGGACGCCCTTGGAGCCACGCCTTCATTCTCCCGGCCGCTTACGGGCCTCACCCAGGGGCCAGGCCTCCCGTGGGACTCTAGTATTCTGCCAGCAACACAGCTTCCCCCGGGCATACGCGAATTGGCCAAGCATACGAGGCGTTTAACGGTTACTGCTGGCATAGCCCTGCTCCGACAGAGTACGTGACTTCAGTATTTTATCTCCAAGCGAGTTGGTCCAGCAAGCCAGCTTGGGCATCTAAGCCACAGTGTGGCCCACCCCTCGGCCACTGGCGCATCGTCTGCACATTACTTTACCGCTATTGGACCGGCCTTCGAGAATTCGTAACATAGATTGTCCCAGAAAGAGCTCCGGCGTAGCGATTATCCACAAGGAACTGCAAAAGCTCCTTCTGTTCCCGCCTGTCTGGTGGCCAAATGATTCTTTCACCCTCAACCTCAATGGTGAGGAGAGTCTGAGCTGCGGCCTGTTTGATCCTCGTAGCTGGATACTTGTCAAGCGTTCCTTCCGATAGGACTTGGTTGATCATTCTTCGCATTTGCTGGTCAGACTCCTCCAACAACTTGTCCACATTGTCCACCTTGACTGCCTGATGCTGTCCGAAGCCTTCGATCTCCTTGTCAGTGGCAGCCCTGTAGATGTCTGTGACGTTGAAGATCGTCCTTAGATTACTCCAGCTCTTGAACTTCATCCGCCCTTCGACCAACATGCAAGTTAGCGAAGAAGGCATCAGGAACGCGGCCTCAGAAATCCTGCGGAACGTATTCCCAGACCACAGCACAGCCCATTTGTGTTCCAACATCTGGCGGCGAGTGAACTGTTGAATGAGTATAGACTCCTGGCCCCCCTCCTGTTTGACGCAGAAAAGTGCCCTAATCCCCTCCTCTCCGAACCGGTCAGTTTCGATTGTCGGAATGCTGATGGGATTTGCACTAGCCGCGGCAACAAGGACTGAAGCCTCCTGGGGTGCATCGATGAACATCAACTGATCTGCGTCAGGTTTCCATGTCCCTTCAAAGGGGATTTCTTCGGTGATCCCCCTTGAGAAAGCTGCCTCTTGACTGTCAAACATGTCGGCGATATTCTCTTGAAGCTGAGCGTTCAAGGGAACGCGCTTTACTACAAGACCATCCCCGTTGCGGCATACAGCGAACAGGTTTCTATCCAAGATCACTAGCCTCCTACATCTACCAGTATGTAGTCTGTCAACTGAACGACCGTAAACGATCGGTTGACGTTCGTTGGTTTCTCTCTCGTGACCAAAGTATATGTGACGCCCTCTTTGGTGCTCACCTTAAACGAGTGCCACTTCATGAGGCTTAGTATTGGATTGACAGGGTAGCTGTTGCTGAGTGACAGCAACGTGACGATGATGCCAACAGTCGCCGTCCAAATCGGCCAACTGAAATCGGACAGACTCAGTCGAAGCAGCGGGGTCAAGTAGACGATGAGGATGGCCATGTTCTCTCTGTCGGCCGGCTCAGCCGATGTAGGGAAGATGGGAAATCGTTCGAGTTGACGTGAGGCATATGCGAAGAGGAAGAACCCACCACTCGCAAGAATTACTCCACCAGCTGCCAGTATCAAAGACACACGCAGCTCCTCTTCAAGCCACGCCATCATAGCCATCACAAGGACGACTGGAGCTATGGCTGTTAGCGTCAATAGTAGCTTAGCTATAAAGCTCAGCAAAGTATTCTACCCACGGTGTTGCGGTTCGTGAGCTGACAAGCGCTCCTAAAAGACATCTCCTTCCGCCAAGATACCCCCACAGTGCCTCAAGTTGCATTATGCGTGGTGATAGCCAAGGGGGCAAGAAAGGGAATCTGTCTGTAGAACCCTTTGCACTGCCCCTCATGGTGTGCGACTGAATTGCTGTCGATGCACACTTGCTGACGGTTCCTCACTTGACGTTCATCTTGAACCGGCATGACGGCATAGAACTGTACTCGGTGCAGCCCCAGAAGGAACCGAACGTGCCTTCAATCAACCGTAGGACGCCCAGGCCGCATCTGGGACAGACGGTGGGAGGACGACGACAGATTTGATTCGTGCACGAGGCACCCCGCTCTCCGACCAGTGCGTAGCCCGAATCGCAGTTCGGACAGCGGGGCGCACGGTGATCACAGCTTGAGTGGGAGCAGTTCAGATACCTTGGGCTCCTCGAGGGACGTAGGCGACCTCTGCGGCAACGCGGGCACTCAGGCGCGAGTTCGCCGATCCGACGCAATTCATCGGACTCCCTCAGCAACTCCGTCACGAACGTCGATGGCTGCACAGGGTCCGTCACTAGGTATGCGCCGTTTCGTGCTCGGGTCATCGCCACGTAGAAGAGACGCCGCTCTTCTGCAAACGGGTACGCTCCCCCGGAAACCGGGGGCAGCACCAGCTCCAGCAGCGGATCGTCCTCGACCTTGGAAGGGAACCCCCAACGGCCGTCGTTGAGGTTGAGCACGATTACATAGTCGGCCTCGCGGCCCTTCGCTCCATGGGCGGTACTGAACTCAACTCTCAGTGGCCCTGTCCGTGGAGGCGTGGGAAGCTCACCTCGGCGTTGACGGTAGCGGCCCAGCGTGAGGACGGTTCGCTGTCGGCCCTGCGCCCTTGCCTCGGTATCCTGCAACGCTCTTGCCATTCCTCCCGCAGGACTGGAGTCGGCGACGATGGCGACGCCCTCATCTTCGGCTTCGCTCGCGGGCAGCAGCGGTCTCTGTGTCTGCTCTGGGTTCCGCTTCACGAACGCCGTCGATGGGCCGAGTATGCCGTCGGCGAATCGAAAGGTCCGGCTCAGAGTCCGCTTCTCCACGTGGCCAAGCAGATCGCCGCAATTCCTCAGGAGACCGACGTCGCTTCCCGCGAACCTGTAGATCGACTGCCAGTCGTCTCCCACCAGGAAGTAAGCCACGTCCTCGCCCTGTAGAGCTTGGAGCAGAGCCATCCGTCCCGCAGATATGTCCTGGAACTCGTCCACCAGCACGTACCGGTATCTGGATTCCCATCGGCCCTCGCGGATGTGCTCTGCGGCAAGGTTGATGAGGTCGTGAAAGTCCACCTCATCCTTGTCCGCGAGCAACTTCTGGTAGCGGGCGCGCACCTGCTCGAAAACGTCAAGGAAGCTCTCGTTGCGCCGACGGTCTCCCGTCTGTCGGGCGCTAGATTCGAGTTCGTCGGATGACAATCTGCTGCTCTTGACGTGGTTCAGAAATGTTGCCAACAGTCCCGCCAACCATGAGGTCTGCTCCTGGGCCAGCTGTCGGACCAGCTCTTGGCGGGGAATCTGCTCGAACCGAATACCGGCCTCTTCGAGCCGCCTACGCAGCGTCTCAAGCAGGACACCCTGCCGGTGTTGCCAGCTATGGGTCTCCACCAGCGTCGAGCCCCGTTGACGATGGATTGTCCTCTTCCACTCGACCCCCTCCGCGTACCCTCTCCAGCCGGGCGGAGGATGACCATTACGGTCCAGGGCAAAGTGCTCGATGTAGATGTCGTGTCCGGGGAGAAAGAAATCCGGCTGGTACTGCCGATGTTGCTGCGTCGCCGTAGCCGTCTCGTACGGGTCTTCGTACCGGAACTCGACGCCGTGTTCCGTGAGGTAGTTCGCGATCTCAAGCTCCTCGAAGCTCTTGACCAGGACCCCGCTCAGCGTCCGCAGCTCGATGTCTCGAACGTACTCCTCGTACTCGTAGGGGGTATCGAAATCGAAGGCCGACTTGTAGGGCGCATGATGGTAGATGATGAAGTCGATTACGGCCTTCGACTGCTCCGGGTCGTTGAGGAGCTCCCCTATGATGGTGTCGACGGCTCGCTTGAGCGCCAGGTCGTCCTCCGCGAGCTTCGATATGGTGGGAGCGGACTCGGACTCGGCTATGACGCGGCGACCGAAGCTGTGGAAGGTGTGGACGTGCGCTTCCGAAAGGCCGCCCTTGAGCCGTCCTCTTATCTCATCTGCCGCCTTGCGGTTGAACGCCAGGACCAGAACCTCGTCAGGGTCTATGCCCTCGTTGCGGACGAGGTGGGCGACCTTCCCGACGATGGCCGAAGTCTTGCCCGTTCCCGCCCCGGCGAGCACGAGGGTCGCGTCCTCGTCGGTGGCGACGGCTTCAGCCTGTTCGTTCGTCAGAGGATTCCGCAGAGCCTCAGAGGCGGCTGCCTGCACTGTAGGAAGGTTCTTCGAGATGAAGAGGCTGTTGGCACGCCGCCTCGCCGCTTCGAATCCCTCGACCGATTCGAGGGGCGCAAGCCGTCCAATCGCCCCTGCCGCTTCCTGGTCGAGACACTCTCGGGTGAGTCCTTTGCACTCTCGTAGGACAGGCGCTAGAGTCTCGTGCAGCTTTTGGGAGTCGCTGTATCGGGCGTAGCGGTCGCCGGCGAAGTGTTGGCGCAGCCGCTCATCAAGCCGTTTCAGATCAGGGCTCAGCGCCTGGGCGACGCGGACGGCGCCCTCAATCGCCGCATCCCGGACCCGTACGGCTTCCTTCTCGTCAAGTCCTCCGATTGAGCGCTCGGTCCCGTCACCCATGCGGATGGTCAACCGATGCCAGAACCACGACGGTCGGACCGTGATCGAGTCGATGGACCCAACCGGTATCTTGCGCGGCCCGCCCATGAATCCCTCGATGTGGAGCGTATCGCCGGACAGCGACACGCTACCAGCGCCCAGGGTGAACAGGCGATGGAGTCTGGAGCTCTCGGCAGCAATGCGGTCTTGTGTTCTCAAGTCAGTCCCAGTCATGCGAAATGTGGCCCGTAGCATCCCAGGTACGGATGCCTCAAGCGTCCTCAATGCCCGAACGAGTCCGGGCGACGGCGAATTCTAGACAGGCGGAACTGTCGACCCCTACCTCAGCACAAACCACCACAGGAGAATGCTGCCGACCAGCAACGCCAGCAGCACGAAGGCAATCACGCTGATGGCATTGAGCACCCATTTCGTCGTCTTGTGGTCGGCGACCTCCTGACGGTGCTCCATCTCAAGCTTCACATACGGCCCTCTGGCAGTGGCCGCGGACTCCCTGGCTTCGTCCCGCTCCCGCTCAAGCTCAGACGCTCGGAGCTTCCACTCGGATACGCTCCTCTCCAAATCCCGCACCGTCCGCTGAAGCTCCCGCTCCCTGGCGACGGAGCGATGCAACAGCTCCTCGTCGCTTAGGTACTCCGGCCCGTGCATCCGCACGTAGACCCGGCGGCCCTCTCTGCGGACCTCGACCTCTCCTCGCCGGATCATCCGGTCAAGGGTGGAGAGGGAGATGTCCAGCTCCTCCGCGGCCTCCGCTTTCGTCACCCAGCGGACGGATTCTTCCATCGGTTTCTGCTCCCTATAGGCTGACACGTCAGGGTTCCCAAAGTGCAATCATGTTGTCGCCGGACTCGCCAGTTATTTTAGCACGGCTTCCCATTTTGCACCCTGACCGGTCAGGCGACACGTCACCCCCCGTTTCGTAGCTAAAACAGGGGTAAATCGGCCCCTGGAGGCCCCCACAAATACCTCAAACTCGGGCCATTCTTGCCAATTTGTACCCCCCAGACAGCATAGAGGGCAGATAGCGATGCGTCAGCGCTATCTACGTATCACCTCCTATAGGACTATCGCCCCCCTACAGGACGGGGACGCATCCGGTGGTAGAGACCGTCCCATTGGTAGTTGGCAAGGGCTGACAGGGGGAGTCTCGGGGACGCCGGTTCCCACAGTGGACGCCATGACGGACCGAGTATCCCGCTGGTGGTTAGCACGGGGATGGAAGACACGAGGACGGGCACGGTCATCAGGGTCATGCGGGCTGCGGTGTTCGCGTAGGTATCCTCGACCTCCTCGGTATCCACGACGAACAGCGTGACGGGGAACGGTGGCTGGTCCTCCCCCGGCTCGTTGGAGTGGTAGTACATCGTGTAGGGTTCCAGGCGGGCAAGGACTCCCCTGGGGTGGCGGGCGCGCAGCTCGTGTTCGAGGTAGAAGGGCACGTGGAGGCCCTGGGCCACCAGGTGCCCCACGGCGTCGGGGGCGATGGCGGACTCTCCCCAGTTGTAGGCCCGGTCGGTCCTGGCGGTGGGGATAGACCACTGGAGTTCGCTGTGCGGGTCGTCCCGGGCTTCCGCCTCCAGCTTCGAGAGGAACCAGGTGATGCCGTCGGCGTGCTTCGTCTGCCTCGCCCACGTCTCGATGCGGTGGCCCACGTGCCTCCTGCGGCCCTCTTTGTCGGTGGTGAGGGCAGTGCTCCAGATGCCCCGCGTGGTGGGCAGCTCTGCCCGGTCCCGGTGGGTGACGTAGCGTATGCCCTCGGCGGACAGGGTGTAGCGGGTGTCTCCCCGTTGTCCCCGTTGCTCCACGAGGCCCCAGGT
>JAPOPA010000012.1 GCA_026713145.1 Chloroflexota bacterium | reverse complement strand
CCGACCCCGTCATAATCGAGGTATGCGCTGCCGCGTCCAACCCCGGGGTCGTTCGCACCCGATCCGTCCGATACGTCCTCGAACATGCCGGAACCGTCGTTCCTCAGAAGTACGTTCGGCTGCTCCGGCGGGTTCGCGGGAATGACGTCCGGATCTCCGCCCAGGTAGCCGCTCACGACATACAGGTCCTCATCGGCGTCGTTGTCGTAGTCGAAGAACATCGTCCCCCAGGCGACTCTCAAAAGGTTCTCGATCATTCCGACCGTCGCTCCGGACTCCTTCGCGACGTCGTCAAAGGTCGGCGCGGTCGCGTCTCGCGAAAACAGAACATTGTTCTTGATGTTCGTGACAAACAGATCGACGAGTCCGTCGCCGTTCGGGTCTCCCACGGCCAACCCCATCCCATACATCGGAATATCAATGCCGGTTCCAACGGAAACGTCGGTGAACACCCATCCACCCGCGCCGTCCTCTCCGTCGTTGCGCCACAGCACGTTCGGCTGAATATCCTGCCCAAAGTCGTTGATTACCAGGAGATCGACATCGCCGTCGTCGTCGTAGTCCAGCCACGAGGGCTGGAATCCGGCCCCCCAGATGTTTCCAAAGTACACATCCAATCCGTACACGGGCCCCGACGTATCGCCAAGCAGAGAAGTGGCGTCTTCGAATCCCTCACCCTCCATGTTGTGGAACAGCGCCATCCCCGCTACCGACCCGTAGAAGTCCTTCTTCATCAGCAGTTCGGGATTGAATTCGTTCAGATGGCGGGTGACCACGAGGTCGGCGTAACCGTCGCCGTCGTAGTCTCCCCACGCGCACCCCGTCGAACGCAGCACCAGGTCACCGTCGTGCAACCCCTTAGCCTCGGTAACGTCCTCAAACGTGCCGTCCCCGCTGTTTTCAAACAGCCGGCTCGGCCCGAAGTTCGTCACGAAAAGGTCGATGTCGCCGTCGTTGTCATAGTCCGCCGTACATCCGCCGTTCCCCTCGCCATCCGCGTCCTCGACCGCCGCCTTCGCCCCTACCTCCTCAAACGCCCCTTCGCCCGTATTGCGGTAAAGGTGGTTCGGCCCATTGGTATTCGAGAAATAGAGGTCGTCCCATCCATCGCCATCGAAGTCGAGCACCACAACGCCCGCTCCAATGGGCATCATCCTCCCCGCCAGTTCGCGGTGCACGAAACTGATCCCGGCTGATTCGGTAACATCGGCAAATGCAGCCTTCTCTGCCAATGGCGTTGGAGTGTTGGCGACCGGCTCGACTGGTTCGGTCACGCCCATAGTGGGAATTGCCAACGCCGGAGACGTCGGAGTGCTGGCTGCAGATTCCTGGGACGAAGAACTGCCTCCACAGGCGAACGCGCCAAACAGAAGGGCAACAAGGGCAGCCCCGCGCCAACGGCGAAATGGCCTCATCATCCGTCCCTCCGAGTAGTGGTAAGGGATTCTACCAGAGAACGTCCCAGCGAGAGGCCCCACACCTGCGCAGACGTAATGCAGCCTCTAGTACCGTATTCTCCTTGACGCTCAAAACCGGCCGACGCTACAATGAATTCCGCCGCTGATCCTTCACCGTTATGCGCGCACGTGGCCCGCTAGCTCAATCAGGCAGAGCAACTGACTCTTAATCAGTAGGTTCTCGGTTCGATTCCGAGGCGGGTCACTTTCTCGGATTCCTCTTTCCGTAGACAGAACCGCCCTCGACAACTAGGGAGAGCTATCCTGACATAGGGGATATATCGACCACCATGTGTGCCTCTGAAGGTGTTCGGGACCCGACCAAACTGAAGGCTGCTCTGCTGTCAGACGATTGGGCGGTACGCTTCAACGCCTCCCTCGATCTGGTCAGGATGGGCAACCAGAACGGTATCCCTGCCCTTATCGAAGGCCTGGGTCACAATAGTCGTGTGGTGCGCAACTTCCACGCAGGCCAAGCCCTGGCCGGCTTGGAAGACAAGGCAATTCCGGTGCTGTCTAATGCACTGGAGTCCGACAACATCCGTGTACGAGCTGCCGCCGCTAACATCCTTCAGCAGATCGACGGCGACCGAGGCAATGAGTTCCTGTCAGTAGTTGTCGATGTCCTTGACTCCGACGATTTGGAAGCGAAGTCCGATGCGTATGCGCTCCTTGGCCGCATAGGCGAGGGGGCATCCGGCCTGGCGCCACAACTCACCTCAGCTTTGCAGGAGCCGCATAAGCTTCACGACCCGCAGGCATGGGGGGAGGATCCGCGACATCCGATCACTGAAGTCCTGGCCGGAATTTCCGGACCCGGTGACGAGACGACGACGACATTGGTCGAATCACTTGCTTCTTCGGACGCTTCACTGCGATGGAGCGCTGTTCAAGCGATCGGCCGGATGGGAGAGAAGGGGAGGTCAGCTACTAAGGATCTGCGTGCCGTGGCGCAGAACGAACTTGAGGATGAGACGGTTCGCATTGAAGCCGCGTATACCATAGCAAAAGTCGGCGTTGAGACTGACGTAGCTGACGCACTGACAGAGCTGCTGAACAGTCAGAGTTGGTGGGTCAGAGCCTTTGCCGCGAGACTAATCGGAGAGCCTGCGTTGCGAAGTGGAGGAGACTCAACAGACGAGGGCAAATGGAGCCCTCAGTTTCTCGATGTTGCGCTTCCGCCTCTTGCGGGAGCCCTGGCCGACCAGGACTTTAATGTCCGTCGCAACGCCGCCCTCGCCCTATCGCATATAGGAGCGCCTGCCGAAACGGCAATATCGGCGCTCAGAGTGGGTCTCGAAGACGAAGAGACTGGCCCGCTGGCGGCAGAGGCTCTTGCCGAGATCGGGCATGCCTCAATACCCGCTCTAGTCAAGTCGCTTGACCACCCTGATCATCGCGTCCGAGGGCTGGCGGCATACGCTCTCCGGATCATCAACACTCCACGTGCGCTGGAGTCCGTCAAAGACGCCGAACGCACCGGGCGGGTCGCGCCGGGTCAACCGATGGCTATGGAGTACCTTCTCCCTCAGGTTGAATTCGAATACGGCGAATCCATGCTCCAGGCGTTTGAAGATCTCTACGAACGGACCATTGCTTCAGGCCTGGGAACCGAGGTCCACTACGATCTCACCTACCCGAAGCACGAGTTCCTGCGCTTTCTCGTGGAGTTCAAGGGACTGTTGATGCACGGTTCCAACAATGCCGACATCGACGTGATGAATCCGATCCGGTTCTCGACCGACGCCGGTGCGCCCGGCAACGTCTCAGGAGTCTATGCAGCCAAAGATCACCTTCAGCCGATGTTTTTCGCCATCGTCAATCGACGAAGATGTTTCGGCCTCACAAACGGATTCGTGGATAGGAAAGAGGATGGGACCTTCACCAACGGCGAAGAAGAAGTGGGCGTCCATAGTCGGTTCTACTTTCTAAGCATTGATTACAAGGGTCTACTCCGGGATCCTTGGTGCAGCGGAACTTTGTATATTCTTCCACCTGAGACCTTCGTATTTTGGGGAGGTCAATACACCAGTCGCGTACCTGTCAGACCTCTGATGAAGATCGCGATCCACCCTCAAGACCACCCCTTGCTATCTGAGATCTGGGGATACGAGTACCTCGGCACGATGCGGTCGATGGTGAACCGGGACCCCAACGATCAGTTCTTCTTCCTGAACGATGTTGATGTGTTTCCGGTCCGTCCCAGTGGACAGCCCTTCGCCACATGGCACCCCTGAGTCGGAATAGAAGAGACTGACGACAACCGCAACCCGTCGGCTGCTACGACTTCAATCCCAACTTCTCCAACATGCGTATGTGGCTTCCGAACGGCCAAAAGGCTACTGCTGAAGGCCCGGGCAGTGTCGATGCATGACTTTTTCCGGAAATTCCGCGTTTGGCAGTCCCGCCCAGGAGTAGAGATGCTATATCATTAATGTAATCTCTCCGGAGGAGAGCAGGAACAGCCCAATCAGTCATAGCCGAACATTCCCACGTGGAGGTGGCGACCGTGTACACTTTCGGAAGACTTACGGCACTCTTTTTCGTATTCGTAGTATTAATTCAACTGGGGTGTGTGGTTAGAGAGGTCGTCGTTACCCCAACGCCCGACCCGGCGGACGCCTCCGAACCCGCCGAACCTTCAGCCACGGAAACTACTGCGGCCCAAGAACCAACCCCGGAACCCTCGAAGCCGGAGGAAACTCCCCTCCCGCAAGAGGAACGAATCTATCAACTCGGGATCACCGCGGACCTCACCACGACCAACTATTGGGCATATCTCGGTCCCGATGGGACTATGTGGAACCAATACGTCCTGACGGGCACGAAACCCACACTCTACTCTTACTCTGATCAGAGATTTGATTGGATTCCCTCGCTTGCTGCGGACTTCCCCTCGCCCCTGATTGAGGAGGTGGTTGGTGAAGAGACACTTTGGAGCACCGAGGTCGACCTGAAGCAGGGAGTGAAGTGGAACGACGGAACCGACGTAACCGCAGATGACTTTGTATTCACCGCTCACACCGCGAACGAACTACAGCTTACAGGCAACTGGCCTTCAATAGTGGACCCGGAGTTCTTTGACCACGCGGAGGCCCTCGATCCGTACAAGCTGAAAATATTCTTCAAGAAGAAGCCCGGGTTGGCGCGCTGGCAATTCGGCCTGGCGTTCATGCCCATATTCTCCAAGGCATATTGGGAGCCGGTAGTCACCGAAGCGATGAAGGCCGGGGATTCCACGGAGCAGCAAAAGCTGCTGTACGCACACGTCCCCCAAAGCGAGCCCTCGGCGGGCGGATTCCAGTTCGACAGGTGGGAGCAAGGAGCCTACGCCGAAAAGGACAGGAACGACGACTTTTACTTCAGGGACAGCCTCGTCACCCAATATGCCAACGGTGCCTACTCCGAGTCCAAACCGGGCGTCTATGAGTATTTCGCCTACGGTGAACCCGGTGAAGAGAAATCCCTGGAATACACCGTAGGACCTCATTTCGAGAGTGCCATCTACTCCATATATGGCAGCCAGGACGCTGCGGTGCTCGCACTTAAGAAGGGGGACATCGACTTCATGCTCAATCCCCTTGGGCTGTCCAAGGGGCTGCAGGAGCAAATGCAGGGTCAGGACGGGCTTTCGACAATTGAAAACCCCTCTTCCGGAGTCCGATACCTCGGATTCAATTTCCGCAGACCGCCAATGGACAACAAAGCCTTCCGTCAGGCCGTCGCCACGCTCATTGACAAGGAATTCATAACTGAGACCGTGCTGCAGGGTGTGGCCATACCGGTGTACACCATGGTCCCCGAGGGTAACAAGGCATGGCACAATGCTAACGTGCCAATGATAGGGCAGGGCCTCTCCAGGGGAGATCGAGTAGCGGAGGCGGTTAGCTTACTCAAGGGAGCAGGGTTCACTTGGGAAAAGGAGCCACGAGTCAGTGAGGACGGCAATTTCATTGAGCAGCAGGGCGAGGGCCTGAAAATGCCCAACGGCGAGCCGGTACCTGAAATGAGCCTCATCGCGCCCAGCGCCGGATACGATCCTCTCCGGTCCACTTTCGCCATCTGGATTGAACGATGGATGAACGAGATGGGCATTCCCCTCAGGGCCGACCTGACCGGATTCAATCTCATAGTCGAGAAAGTGTTCAACACGCAGGACTTTGATATGTGGATTCTGGGGTGGGGACTTTCTATCTTTCCTGACTACCTCGAAGCGTTCTTCCACAGTCGACACTCCGACCTGGAGGAATATAACCCCGGTGGGTACAACAATCCCGAGTTTGACCGCCTTTCGGACGAGCTGCTCGCTGAGACGGACTTGGAGAGTGCTCAGCAACAGGTCTTTCGATTGCAGGAATTCCTGGCAGACGAACTCCCCTATGTTGTGCTGTTCACAACGCCAATAGTTGAGACTTTCCGAAGTGACCGGATCGAGTTTCCCTACACGGAATCCCTGGGCGGGCTTCAAGAGGCTGCCGGGCTGCCAACTATCGTCCATATCAAATGACTCCGAAGGCGTGCATGGATCCCGACGCTGAAGTCAGGAGCTAGCCCCCATGATCGGCTATCTGATACGTCGTATGTGGCAGATGGCCCTGACTCTCCTGTTGATACTCACCGTGACATTCCTGCTGGTTCAAGCCCAGCCCGGTGACTATGCATCCTTCTATGTGCTCGATCCTGATCTTCCAACCGAAGTGAAGGAGCAGATGAGAGCAACTTTCGGTCTGGACAGACCGTTGTGGCAGCAATACCTCATACACATGAGGAATACCTTTACGGGAAACTTCGGCGTATCGTTCGGTCACTTCCCTCGTCCTGTGATGGAAGTTCTGCTGGAGCGACTGCCTAGGACTCTGGTGCTCTTCGTGACGGCCACCGGAGCGTCATTCTACATAGGGTTCTTGCTTGGAAAGGCCATCGCGTGGCGGCGTGGCGGTTTCTTGGAATATGCCGCCACCATCTCCGGGACTACCCTGTTCACGGTATTCACTCCGGCATTCGCGTTGATGATGATCTGGGTCTTTGCCTTCAAGCTGGGATGGTTTCCGGTGGGCAAGTTCTTGGACCCACTCGTGTGGCGTGGCTCGGACGTAACCGCCAACTCGGTCTTCAGTCTCATGCTCATCACCGCCCTCGCCTTTGCCGTCTTTGCATTCTGGGTCCTATTCGCTCTGAAGAGGAAGGGCAATACCGGGATGAAACGTTTGTCGATTCCCATCATCCTGGTTGCGGCGTTGGCCATTCCTTTGGTCTGGGCTCTATCCGGCATTGGCACGCTGGCGCTGGACATCCTCAAGCACATGGTGCTGCCGATTGTTACGCTTACCCTCATATCCTTCGCCGGGACCATGCTGCTGACTCGCAATAGCATGCTGGAGACGATCCGCGAGGACTACGTCATGGCCGCCCGCGCGAAGGGCCTGCCGGAGAAACAGGTGCGTGATCGTCACGCTGCGCGCAATGCTCTACTGCCCGTCGTCACGAGCCTCATATACAGCCTCATCTTCGCCATCGATGGCAGCGTCATAGTTGAGAGCGTCTTCTCCTGGCCCGGCACGGGCATGACTCTGCTCGAGGCGGTGCGCTCCGAGGACATGCCGCTGGTTATGGGCGCAATAGTATTTATTGGTCTCTTCTCTCTCCTCGCTCACGTGATTGTGGATATCCTCTATGTCTACCTCGATCCGAGGATTCGTTACCAGTGACGACAACTCCACCGATCGGTTCCACAATGCCGGGCTCCTCGCCTGAACCGCCCGAGATCGCCATGGGGCAGGGAAGGCTTCTGCTCGCGAAGGCCCGAACTCGTCTGGCCCTACGCTCATTCAGGAACGGGTGGAGCATCTTCTTGGAGAGCCGCATCGGCGTGCTCTCTTTGTTGACCATTGTCGTCTTTGCCGTAATGGCAATTTCCCACCCCATACTCATGGCGACCGTGTGGGATCCGGAGATCTACGACCCTGTCACCGGCTACGCCTTCGACGAGACGGAACAGCCGGCCCCGCCGAGTTGGAAGCACCCGCTTGGAACTGACCCCTTGGGACGGGACGTACTGAGCCAGCTGCTCTCCAGCACGGGATCGGAGTTCGTATTGGGGATAACGGCAGCCCTTGTGACCGTGGCCATCGCGACCACGGTGGGCGCTGTTGCCGCCTACTACGGAGGACTGATTGATGCGTTCTTCATGCGATTGGCGGACTTGATTATTGCACTGCCAAGTATCTCTCTACTGATAGTCCTGAGTGCCCTTTTCGATCTGAACCTGTTCTACCTTGCCCTGATTATCGGTGTACTGGGAGGCTTTGGAGGGACCGCAATCATCCTGAAGTCCCAGGCCCTTAGCATCAAGGTAAAGCCCTATATCGAGGCCGCGCGAGTGGCCGGTGGGGGACATTTCCGCATCATTTTCGTGCACATCGTGCCCAATCTACTGCCTCTTTCCTTGCTCTACATGATGTTTACCGTTACCAGCGCAATCTTCGCGGAGGCTGTTCTTTCGTTCCTGGGTCTACTCGATCTGAGGATGAGTTGGGGAATCATGATCCATACCGCAAACGTGGGAGGATACCTGCTGGGAGGAACGAGGTACTGGTGGCTGGTGGTTCCCGCCGGCGCTTCCATCACCTTCCTTTGCAGTGCGTTCTATCTCGCGGGACGGGCGCTGGACGAGGTGGTGAACCCCCGGTTGAGGAGGCGCGATGATTAATCCGCTAGGGTGCGTGTCATGTCAGTAGCTCAGACCGACCCTGTGCTGAAGGTGACCGACCTCACGCTGCGATACTCCACGAGGCAGGGCGAGGTCAAGGCCGTGGAGGAGGTGAGCTTTGAGTTGGCGAAGGGCCAGTCACTCGGTTTGGTAGGGGAGTCCGGCTGCGGCAAGACTTCCGTCGCCAATTCCCTCATGAGACTCCTGCCGGACAATGCCCGTTTGGTGAAGGGACAGGTCTGGCTCAATGGTGAAGACCTTCTGTCACTCTCCGATGAGGAGGTTAGACGGTTTCGCTGGCGGCGGATAGCAATGGTATTTCAAGCCGCAATGAACTCTCTCGATCCTGTCTACAAAGTGGGACAGCAGGTTATCGAAGCCATTGAGACTCACGGCGTCGAGACCACGATCGACGACGCCGAGGAACGGGTGGCTCGCCTCTTTCGATTGGTTGGCCTGGACCCTCAACTGATGGAGCGGTACCCTCACGAATTCAGTGGGGGCATGCGGCAACGTGCGATCATTGCCATGGCGCTCTCTTGCGATCCGGACGTCATCATCGCCGACGAACCGACAACCGCTCTGGATGTTATCGTGCAGGACCGCATTTTGAGAGAGTTGAAGAGCATTCAACAAGAGCTCCGGATGAGCGTCATATACATTACTCACGACATGGCTGTTGTGGCGGAAGTAACCGACCGTATCGGAGTGATGTACGCCGGGCGTTTAGTGGAGTTCGGAAATACGGCCGACGTCTTCCGCGCTCCAATGCATCCCTATACGGCGGCGCTAATGTCCTCATTCCCCAGCGTCAGTGGTGAGAGGCGTCCGCTTGGGTCCCTCTCGGGAGAGCCTCCGAACTTGCTCGATCCCCCATTAGGGTGCGCGTTCCATCCCCGTTGCGCCTACGCCACCGAAGTGTGCCGTCGAGAGAGTCCACCGCAGGTGAGCCGTGGACAACAGTGGGCTGCGTGCTGGCACCCACTGGATGGTCAAACGTCCTCCACAGGAAATCACGATGCGTACTGATAAGCTTACGGTAGAGCAGTCTCCCGCGCCGCTGGTCGAAGTGGAAAACTTGACCAAACTCTTCCCCGTAGCCGGAAACCTGTTTCGCAAGCCATCCGGCTACGTCCATGCCGTGGACGAAGTGTCCTTCCATCTTGCTGAGGGAGAGAGTCTCGGCCTTGTGGGCGAGTCGGGATGCGGCAAGACAACCGTGGGCAAACTCCTCGTAAAGCTGCTGGAGCCGACGCGAGGTAGCATCTTCTTCCGGTTTCCAGACGCTCCCGCCGATGCAGGGCCTGATGGGCGTGTCGAAGCGGCTTCCATTTCTGGACGCCAGGTCCGAAGCTTTAGGCGTCAAGTCCAGCTGATCTTTCAAGATCCGTACGAGTCGATGAACCCCAGGAGGACGATCTACGACACTATTGCAGAACCCCTGTCGGTTCAGAAAATTGGCAATGTGCTGGATCGAGTGGACCGGGTTGCCGAGATACTCACTCTGGTCGGACTGACGCCGGCTTCTACTTTCCTGTTTCGATACCCTCATGAGCTTTCTGGGGGACAGCGGCAGCGCGTGGCCATCGCCCGCGCCCTGGTTGTCGGCCCGTCACTGGTGGTCGCCGAT
>JAPOPA010000285.1 GCA_026713145.1 Chloroflexota bacterium | reverse complement strand
TTGTTGCTCCACGAGCAGGGCTACGAGGTCATCGGCGTCACCATGCGCCTGTGGACGGAGGAGCGCGACGACGTTCCCGCCCACAGCAAGCGTTGCTGCTCGGTCGAGGACGTACAGGACGCCCTCCGGGTGTGCCAGACCATCGGCGTTCCTCATTACGTCCAGAACTTCGAGCGCGAGTTCCAGTCCCACGTCGTAGACTACTTCATCGAAGAGTATGACCGTGGCCGGACGCCTCACCCATGCCTCGCGTGCAACGACAAGATCAAGTTCGACTTCCTGCTCCGCCGCGCCATGTTCCTGGACGCCGACTACATTGCAACCGGCCACTACGCCCGCATCAGGAACGGCGGTGCATCATACCGGCTATTGAAGGGAGCGGACGCCTCGAAGGACCAGTCCTACGTGCTGTTCACCCTGACACAGCCTGAGCTTGGCCGCCTGCTTTTTCCGGTCGGCGAGTACCCCAAGTCCCGCATTCGAGAGATGGCCGCCGAGGCAGGACTTACGGTCGCCGACAAGCCGGACAGCCAGGAGATCTGTTTCATCCCCGACGACAACTATCGTGGATTCCTGGCAGACCGCACCAAGCCTCAGCCGGGCGACTACATCGATCTGGAAGGGGCCGTGCTCGGACGGCATCCGGGGGTGCAGTTCTTCACCATCGGACAGCGGCGGGGGCTTGGACTCGACGGTGGGTCGGGAGAGCCGAGGTATGTCGTGAAGATCGATCCGGAGTCGAACCGGGTGACGCTGGGCGGCCAGGAGGACCTGTTCAGGTCGCAGATGTGGGCCTCCCGGATAAATTTCCCTTCCGGTGTTCCCAACGGGGAGTCGCGGAAGGTCACGGCCAAGATCAGGTATAAGGCGTCGGAGTCGCCCGCGACCGTAACCGTCCACGACAAGTACGCCGAGATCCTGTTCGACGAGCCCCAGAGAGCCGTAACACCTGGGCAGGCCGTCGTGTTCTATGACCGCGAAGAGCTTGTCGGCGGCGGGATCATCGAGGTTGAGCCGCCAGTCGCCGCCTGAACTCGGCGCGCCATACTCCCTCTCCTTTGGGTATAGTTAGACCTGCGGCTTCGTCCCCGAATAGACGTAGGCTGGAATAGGTAACTTGACACCCCGGACGGTATCCAACGAAAACGCCATATCGCACGCTCCCTACGACGAGGAGGAGGCCCTCCTGCAGCGTGGGTACTCGTACGTGGCGGGGATCGACGAGGTTGGGAGAGGACCTCTGGCAGGGCCGGTCGTTGCAGGGGTGGTCATCCTGCCACCGCGTCCACAAGGGGCATGGCTGAACGGCATCACAGACAGCAAGGCGATGACGGCTCCCCAGCGAGAGAGGTCGTATGAGCATATTCTGCAGAACGCCTGGGCGTCCTCCACAGGGGAGGCGTCTGCGGAGGAGATAGACGAAATCGGCATCGTGCCCGCGACCGCGCTTGCGATGAGACGGGCGGTGGACTCACTCGCACTGACGCCACAGTACCTGCTTATCGATGCCTTTCCGCTGCCAGACATCGATATTCCGCAGAAGGCCATCGTCAAGGGAGATGCCCTGTCACTTTCCATTGCCGCGGCTTCCATCGTGGCGAAGGTCACGCGGGACCGTATCATGGCGGAGTTTGACCGGGAGTACCCTCAGTACGGCTTTGCCGGCCACAAGGGCTACGGCAGCGCCGAGCACATCCGCCAGATCGAGACGCACGGGCCATCCCCTATCCACAGGTACTCGTTCGCGCCTATCCGGCATTCCGGTCACACCCGATGACTACCCGACGTCAACGCACGGGTGAGCTTGGCGAGGAGTTGGCCTCACGCCGTTTGCGGGATGCGGGATACCGTATCCTGGAGCGCAAGCACCGGACTCCGCACGGGGAGATCGACCTCGTATGTGAGCGTGACGGTACTGTCGTGTTCGTCGAGGTGCGAACGCGGCGTCCGAGCGGGTTCGGCTCACCGGAGGAGTCGATCACCCCGGAGAAGGCCGCCCATATGTCCGACTCGGCCCAGCACTACATTCAGAGCGCCTGTGTGGAGTACCATGACTGGCGCATCGACCTCGTTGCCATCGAGCTGGCTCACAATGGCAGGCTGCTGCGCTACGAGGTGATCGAAAACGTCGTGGAACACCAATAAGCGATAGCTTTCGCCCCCGGAGGTTGTATGACTATTCCACTCGACCGGATCAAGTCCATGCCCGCGTTTTCGCCGTACTTTCCGATGCCACCGGCACGGTACCGAAACGCGAAGACACAGACGGTGTACTTTCGGGCTGCGGAGTCGGCCATCGACCGCGTGCTGCCGGAGTGCTTCGAGCTTCCGCATGATCCCGTGTGCATGGCCGTGGGGCTGACGGTGCCGTGGTCGGCGAACTACGGGGCGTTCGACGAAAGTGTGCTGTCGGTCACGTGCCGGTATGAAGGCGAGGATGGCTGGTTCACCCCGGTCGCGTTTCTCAACTCCAAGTCGAGCATACCTGCGGGCCGCGAGATCTACGGCACGCCCAAGGTCTGGGCCGATTTCGAAATCGGTTTCGCCGAGAGAGTCATGTATACAAACACCTACGTGGCCGGTACTTCGATCTTGAGCGTTCGGTCTACCATGCACAGAGAGGCCACGCCGGAAGAGATGCCCACGTCGGACCACTCGTGGCGATTGAAGGCGATTCCGTGCGTCGACGGCGAGGGTATGGACGTACTGCAGCTTATCGACGGGGCGGACGTAAGCTCCGACAGGGAGATTCACGTGTGCCGGGCTGGAGACGGCGTCGTGCAGTTCAACCCCTCTCCCATTTACGACCTATCGGACTTCACGCCGACAGAGTACCTGGGTGCCTACTACGTCGAGTCCGACTTCACCGAGAACTGGGGCACGATCGTCAGAGACTTCCTGAAGGACTGATGCACGTCGCAGCGGCCAGGATCATCCTCGAACTGCCGGAGAACGGCAGCCTTAAGGGCAAGCGCCGCGTGATAGCCTCCCTGATGACACGGGTAAGGAACAAGTTCAACGTCTCCATCGCTGAAGTGGACTTCAACGACTCCTGGCAGCAGGCCGCGCTCGGTCTGACGACTGTCTCCAACTCGTCACGTCACGCGGATGAGGCTATCGGTAACGTGATCGCCTACATCGAGTCGAACCTTGAGGAGGGATACGTCTCCGGCGTCGACCGGGAGATGCTGTAGAGCCACTGTGCGGCAGGCGCGAGAGGTAGACCACAACTGTCGGAGCGCTGTACCCTATCGCCGAACCATAACCATGGGATTTCGTGAATGAAACATCTGCTCACACTAATACCATTGATGGCCGCGCTGATCGTTGCCTGCGGCGAGTCGGAGGTTGAAGAACAGCAGCCGACCGAGTTCGCTCGGCGCGACTTGACCGTACTCGTCGGGGGAGCGAGAGGGACCAGCTCACTCAACGAGTACTTTCCGCGCTACTTGGAGATTCGAGCCGGCGACACCGTCACGTGGCGCATGAATGGGAACCTCGATGATCCGCATACCGTCACGTTCGCCCGCGATTTGGACGAAGTCGTGGATATCGTTCCGAGGCCCAACGGCGGCCCGGGTGAATTCATCTTTGCTCCGACGCTCGTCGATCCCACGCGCCGACCGGGCGGGGCGGTTGAGGAGTACAGAGCGGGAGGATACTTTAACTCAGGCATCATGTTTGGCTATCAGATCGGCGCGGACGTGCCAATGATCGATACCTTCTCACTGACCTTCCCCGATCCTGGGACGTACCAGTATATATGCGGCATCCACGAGTTCCATCGCGGAACGGTCGTCGTCAAAGAGGCCACCAATGCCGACCTGCCGAACCAGGAAGACATCGATAGAGCCGCACGCCTCCAGATGGAATTCGGCACGGGTATAGTCAACTCGCTGCAGAGCCTGGTCGCGCAGGAAACGACCGTCTTGGACGTGGAGGTGGGGCCTGATGGGACCTCGCGGTACATAGTCGCTGCGGGGATGGGAACGCCTGAGGCCGAGGTGCTTGAGTTTTTCCCTCGTAACCTCCAGATAAAGAAGGGGGATACGGTCACGTGGATGTCGACTCGATTCCACGCCGTTGTGTTCGGCGGAGACGACGGAGTGCCCGTGTTCTATCAGACCGAACAGCGGGCCCGTGGAACGCCTTACATCGTGGCAAACCCGTGCGTCCTTTTCCCCTCCGACCAGGTGCCCGGCGACACCTTCCCCGACAATCCCTGCACCCCACCGCCGGAGGGGCCGCCGTCACATGAATACGACGGTTCAGGCTTCCGTAGCTCCGGGCTGATCGGGTACGGCCAGCGTCCCGGCGGACTGGGGTATTCGCTCACGTTCCCAGAAGCGGGCACGTTCTCCTACTCCTGTCCCATTCACCGGGGCATGGTGGGCCGCGTGACCGTGAGCGAAGGGTAGGGCGGAGACCCTGAGGTGCGAGTCCAAGGCAAAGTCGCCCTCATAACAGGAGCCGCTTCCGGTGTCGAAGGCCGTCTGAAGGGCCTTGGAGGCAGCGCCGCTCTGCTGCTGGCGCGCGAGGGCGCGACCGTAGTCCTGACCGACCTGAACGACGACCTCGGCGAGGAGACGGCAGCGGCAATACGAGCCTCCGGCGGTCGGGCGACGTACCTCCACCTCGACGTGACGGACGAGGCGGCGTGGCAGAGCGCCATCGCCCGAACCGTCGAACTATACGGTCGGCTCGACGTGCTGGTGCATTCCGCAGGGGTGACCTTTCGCACGACGGTCGAGGAGACGAGCGAGGAGCTGTGGGACCTTCAGATGGACGTGCATGTCAAGGGAGCGTTCTTCGGAACGAAGCACGCCATTCCCGAGATGCGAAAGGTGGAGGGCGGATCGATCATACTGATCTCGTCATTGGCGGGACTGGTGGGAAGCGCGTCGTCGACGGGCTATCACACAGCCAAGGGAGCAATGCGCATCTTCGCCAAGACGGCGGCCGTCCAGTACGCGCGCGAGAACATCCGCGTCAACTCCATCCACCCCGGCTTCGTGCTCACCCCGATGTTCGAGCCGATCATGCACGATCCTGTACAGGTTGAGACGCGGTTGGAGAAGGTGCCGATGGGAAGGCTCGGCGAGCCGGAGGAGATCGCGAGCGTCATCCTGTTTCTGGCGTCGGACGAGTCGTCCTTCATCACGGGTGCGGAGCTGGCCGTCGATGGGGGCTATACCGCCATTTAGGCCTTACGGTTCCCGCCGGGCGATTGCTCCAAGGTCGACGCGGAGGGCGCGGAGACTAACCACGATGAGGATGCCGAGAAAGACTGCTACCAGGGCTGCATAGACCGGCCCGAGTAGGCTCCAGTCCGTCACGGTGAGCAACGGCGGTACTATACTTCCACCGGTTTCGCTTTCCGCAAGGGGTGAGACGAGCAACAAGCTCATCCGGAACCCCGCCCATGTGCCGAGCCCGAGGGCGATGGCGATGATCGCAAGCTGCTCGAACGCGATCAACGCGATGAGTTGTTTACTGGAGAACCCGAACGAACGGAGGAAAGCAGCCTCGACTCGACGTCCACGGTCGGAGAGGATGAGATAGCTGACATACCCTGCAGCGGCTGCCCCGACCGCGACCAGGAGGGCGAAGATCGCGAGGGCGCGCCATCCTGCAGACATGGCGGGAGATACGTTCGTCTCTGCGAGCAACGAGACCCGATCCGAGGCCTGTATGAAGAGGTTCCTGCCCAACTCGCCGCCCAACTCCTCAACCTGGTCGTCGTCATCGGAGGCGGCACGGATGTACACCTCGTTCGCCGTCTGGGCGTAGACCGAGCTCAGGACGTTGATGTGGCCGAGGAGAAGGTCCACATCGGTGATGACGAACCTGTCGGTACGCTCACTCATAGTTGGGAAGTTCTTCACCGTGTCCATGACAATCACGACGATCTCACGGCCCCCCAGCTCGATGATGGTGGGCACGCCTAGCCGCAACCCGGACTGCTCCAAAAGCCGCTCGGAGAATACGACGGGCAGAAACTGCCTTGTGGGCGCCTTGTAGAGCCCGCGTACGCCGTGGTCGGTCTGCTGTCCGAAGGTGAATTTGGCCGAGCTGTCACCACGGTAAGCGCCCCCCGTAAAGTGCTCCAGCCTATCGGGATCAAGCGGGTCGGCGATAATGGGAAGCCACGTGAACACCGAACTCTCGAAGTCCTCGATGTCAACGGTACTGTCGTCATTCCCGACGGTGGCGTGGATTTCGTCGACCAGAATTGTGCCCGCAGAAATTCCCCTCTGCCGGATGTCGCCATGGTCTTGTAGATGGACTGCGACCAGCGTTACGGGCTGGCTCAGCCAGTCGGGGATCTCCGCGGTCAGGCGCTTCCACTCGGGAGGACCGACATCACCTAAGAACACCGTTGTGAGTTGTCCGCTCGCATCGCGTAGAAGGATGTTCATCATCAGGCCATTGTAATGCTCGGCAGGCAATGCCCACAGACCCACACTTGTGGCGCCCTCCGGCAGGACGGAAACGGACGACCCGGCTTGGGGCCTCAAGTGCGCAACCACCTGATCGAGAGGACGCTCGGAGAAGTCGTCCCGGTACCACGAAATGCGGTGGAAGAGGGCGGAATCAACTCCCAGCACTTCGAAATTGAGAGGACCGAAGGTGCCGTCGGTGCGGACCGCCTCGGCCGCAAGGGAAACGGACGGCATCTCGCGGAAAGTGGATACGCCGCCAATGAACTGTCGGGACATGTTGATCCGCAGGTCGCCCGCCACTCGATGGTGGACGCGATCGAGGCGGCTCTGTTCCAACGTTCCGCCCACTGTGGTGGCGAGGACGCTAACCCCGGTTACGAGTACCACGAGCACGACGAGCCACGTGTACTGCGTGGGCCGCCGGATGACGTGCCGCAGGGTTATCGATACCCAGACCGGCGTCAGACGGGAAATTCCCTTAAGGATCGTGAAGAGCGGCTGCCCGATCACCACCGACACGAGCGCGACGAATGGCCAAAAGAGGAGACTGCTCGGTTCAGGCGAGCTTGTTCGATAAATAACCAGAAGGAGCGATGCCTGAAGAAGAATACCCAATGCAACGGACGGTGTTCTGACAGCCTTCGTAGTGGCCCAATAGACGATGCCGAAGGCGGCCAAAGTCACCGCGGCTTGAGGCCAGTTGTCTATCCCTATTCCCCTTACTCCGTTCACCACGGTGGCGGGAATAAGGAACGTGAGTGAAACGGTAGTAATCAGGTTGAGTATCGCGGGAGACTCGCCCCCGACGTAGCTCATGAACAGGGGGAACAGGCGCATGAATAGGAGCGCGACCGCCAAGAGAAATAAGACCGGAGCGAGCAGGAGCGCTTCGTTTATGTCCACGTCTCCGAAGAGTCCGCCGGATACAACCGCCCCGCGCGCCTGTAGCTCCCAGAAGATCAGGCCGCCGAGCACGAGCAGTACCACATCGAGATGGTATCGATGCAGAACCGATATGGCAGGGGGGCGAGCCGCCTGGAACCGTTGGGCGAGCACGCCGCTGCGCGCCGTGAGCACACTTGGGAGCACGACCGCGGCCAAACAGAGCAACCCTACGATGACGGCCACGATGAACGGGACCGGTTGGGGTACGATTGGCAACAGGCCGCCGGTAAGATCCCTGAAGTGCGGAGTCACTCCGGCGACCGCTACGAAGGCTATTGCCAAAAGGGGAGCGACGACAATCGCCGTGGCCGTCAGGAGAATTCCTTCGAACGAATAGACGCGAACAATGGCCGAGAGCCCGAATCCCCTCGTTCGGATGAGCGCGTGGTCTTCTTCCCTGCTTTGAACCAGGTAGCTGATCATCATACCGAGATAGAAGGCTACGGTCACAGCCAGCACGGCCAGCAGCAGGATCATAGGGATTCGGGCGAAGAATGCCCTCGCCTCGGCGCCGTTGATGACCCGGTGGAGGGGAGTCGATACGTCGGTACCGAAGAGTTCGGAATTCAGTTCCCGCTCGAAGTCGTCGATCCGCTGTTTGGTTTCACCTCCGGTCCACGCCTTGAGCGCTTCCGGCTCCAGTTGGATGAACCATATTGCGTCCATGACCATGCCTGGCAGCGTCTTGCTGATGGCGTCGGATACGGCCTCTTCTGATACAAAGAGCGGCAGTGGGGGCGGGCCGAACTCCGGGTCGTATACCGTGGGCGGGTTGAGCATTCCCGAGGCGATGGACACCAGCGTCCCATCGAGACTCGTGTTGTCTGCCACGCCTGCTATACGGACGGTCACCCTGGCGGGGGCCTCCTGCGAGACGCCAATCATCACTTCGTCCCCAACGGTTACGCCGTACAGTTCGAAGGCGTTCTCGCTCACGAAGGCTTCGATGATCGGACCGTTAGGGCCGTTCTGAATGGTAGGACTCGCGTGATCGCCGGAGACTAGCTTGATGTATGAGTCGTCATTCGTCAGGTTCCTGATGATTGCCGCCGGAGGAGCGAGACTGGTAGGTTCCGAAATTCCGCCTGCCTCAATCCAGAGACTGTGCGTGCTGAGAATGCGCTCTCTGCCTCCGTAGGCGGGGAGGATATGGCCGTCGACGGCGTCGTCCACGATCCGCTCGATCTCGCCGAATCGGGACTCGGTCAAGATGAGGTTGTTCGTGAAGATGAATGCGGTTGTGCCCGATCTGCCGAGGTTGTCGATCTCGAGGTTGATGCTCAGTTGCGTCAGAGACGAAACATAAACGGGTACGGCCGACACGAGGGTCGCGGCAGCCACGACTCCTAAGAGGACGCTGGCGAGGAGCCACCGGCTGTTTGCCACGCGCCTGCGAACGAGTCCCCGGATGGTGAGGGATTGCATATGAATACGTCGCCGATAGTTATGAACGGTAAGGATGTGTGGTCAAAATGCGAGGAGGAAGTACACCGTCATTCGCACGTGTCGCCCATGTGGTCGGGAATACCGGTAAATCGTACAGCATCCCCGACGCGGATACCAAACTTGTCGGTCTCCCCTGCGTTAATCTCGAAGTTGTATGCCGCCGGTGAGCTCGGCCTGTATGACGGGAGCTCGGACGTTGGCGTTCCCGGCTTGGGAAAGGGAATGTTGGATGTGATGTCCACGACTCGACAGTCCTCCGATATCCATACGAAGTCGAGGGAGAATAGCATGTTTCGCATCCAGAATGAGGAGACCTCGCGGTCCTCGAAGATGAACAACATGCCGGTACCGGGTTCAAGGCCTTGCCGCTCGGAGAGTCCTTGAGTCCGTTCCACCGAGTTGGCTGCCAGCTCGGCCGGGAATACTGCGTCGCCGATCAGGACGGCCGAGCTAAGCTCCAGTACCTCATATGTGGTTGCGGGACTCGCGGGCGGGGTCGGCGTGGGGGATGTCGGAAGGACAGGGGCCGTGGACGTCTCATTCGAGCCGGGTACTGTTGCCGCTGTCGATGTCTCGTTCGGGGAGGTGATCGGCGCCAGTGTTGCTGGTGGGAACGTTATGCGAGTCCGGGTACCCACGGGACTGGGAACCGGCCTCGAGACATCGGACGGCCGGGTGGCCGCTGTGTCGCTCGGCGAAGGCGTGACCAGCGTGGGACGGGCCCCCCCGCAGCCCACGCACACCGCGAGCATGAGTAACACCGCTCCAACGACGGTCAGCCTCACGTTAGCTCGACCACCGTAACTCCGATTCCTCCATCGCGGTGGTCGGCGTAGCGATACGACTTGACGAGTGAGTTCCTGTCGAGAGTCTCCTGGACGCTCTGCCGCAGGACGCCGCGCCCCTTGCCGTGGACGATTCTGACTGAGTCCGCGCCGTTGCGGAGCGCCCTATCGAGAAACTCCTCAACGGAGACAGCGGCTTCGTCGGCACGCATCCCGCGGATGTGCAGCTCGTTGCTCATCACAACGGGTTCGAGGTCGTAGTTGATGCTCCGGGCCGGTTGCGGTTCCTCCAGGGATGTTCCTTCTTCGACTGGAGTCAGACGGCTCACGTCCAGGGTGAACCGCGCGTCACCCACGATGACGGTGGCCTCCTGGTTCTCTGAGTCCATTGACTGCACCGCCCCCTGCACGTTGAGGCCTCGAATCCTGACGATGTCGCCCAACCGCACCGGGCGCGGAGGTTCTTCCGGCACTTTCTCGGTGCCCTGTTCGAGCTTCTCCACTTCGGCCCGCGCCTGCTCCAATTCCAATCGCGCCCGCTTGATGGCGTCATAGTCGACCGGCTCCCCGCCGGGGGGCTCCCACCACATAGGGGGCCTCGCGCGACCGCGGAGTTGTGCTGCGGCCCCCACCCGGGCTGCCGC
>JAPOPA010000014.1 GCA_026713145.1 Chloroflexota bacterium | reverse complement strand
CGTTTTTGGAGAACTTCTCCGGGATGTTGGCACGGAGCAGCTCGATCAGCAGTGTCGCGGGAGCATTCGGGTCGCTCGCCCGCAACAGCGCCTTCTGCTGAAGCCTGTCTTTAAACGTCAGCTCGGACACCTCCAGCCTGCGCGTGAAGCCGAGTACGTTGTCGTGCTTCCATCTCTGGGCGGTGTAGACGGTGACGCCCGCCTGACGCGCGGAGGCGGTGACCGTCCCGATGCTAGAGAAATGCTTCAAATAGACGTTCTGTTTCAGCCAGGTCTCGCGTTCCTTGGGAGTGAAGTCCTCAAAGCGCAGTTCCAGCTCATATTCCAGTTCTTCGGCCTCCTCCTCACTGGGGATGCCGAGTTCGTCGAGTCCGAGTTCTTTGTAATAGTTCATGTGTTCTATGTTAAGAGTCGGATGGACGCTTGTCAAAAGCGGGATTTTGCGTTCTCCATGTGTGGTGGATTCGTAGGGGAGAGAAAGTAGAAAGTATTGCGTAGAAAGAAGGGAGTCGGATTGGCGGCGGCGGCTGTCGCAGAGGGGGATTTTGGAATTCCGGCCACGCATCGGGATACCCGGACAGGATATTTCCCGTAATGGCTCGCGAAGGCCTACAATCGACACGACGAGCAACGAAAACGCCAGAGGCGCGAAGACGGTCGCACCCACTGACGGGTTGACCGGGAGTTATCTTCGGAGGAAGAGATGATCGTAGTAACCGGAGCGGCGGGCAGACTGGGACGCCGGGTGGTGCAGCTGCTGGTGGACCGAGGCAGGGAGGTCCTGGCGACGGACCAGGTGGCGGCGGATGACCTACCCGTGGAGTTTGCGCGCTGCGATCTCGTGGACGGCAGGGCGGTGGAGGGCATTCTCAAGGGCGCGGAAGCGGTCGTCCACATGGGGGCCATCCCCGGGCCGATGGCTGAGGACTCCAGGGACATCTTCGAGAACAACGTGACAAGCACGTTCAACGTGATGATTTCGGCGGCGGAGCTGGGACTGCGTCGCGTCGTGTTCTCGTCCAGCGCCTTCGGCATGGGGTGGGCCCACGACGGGAGCGCCTTCGTGCCCTTGTACCTGCCACTGGACGAGGAACATCCCATGATGCCATTCGAACCGTACGGCCTGTCCAAGCAGGTTGGAGAGGACATCGGCAGGATGATCGCCCGCAACTCGGACACGTCGGTAGTCAGCCTGCGGTTCACCAACGTGGCGAGGCCGGAGGTGCAGGCGGAGTTCCCCTGGCCTGCCCCCACGCCTGAGAGTCCGCTGACGCTGGTGATGTGGGCCTACGCGGATGCCAGGGACGTGGCGGAGGCGCACGTCCTGGCGCTGGATGCTGAGATTGAGGAGCACGAGGCGTTCATGATTGCCCAGCCCACGAGCAGGTTCAGCGAGCCCACGACAGACCTTGTCAAGAGCAACTTCGGGGACCGGGTGGAGATACGCGAAGGACTGGACGGCAACGCCAGCGTGATCAGTACCGAAAAGGCGCAGCGACTGCTGGGTTGGCGACCTCGCCACGACTGGAGGCGGTAGGGGGCAAAACCCTCACCCTCGTATCGAGTACGAGGCAGGCTCTAGCCCCCGTATCGGAGTACGGGGCGGGCTCTCTCCCACGACGGGAGAGGGGATAGGCAAAACGGCATTGCAGCTATGATCCGCCCCCGCTCTCTGTCATTCCGAGCGAAGCGAGGAATCGTATCTACATATAAATTATGGGTGTTTCGGGACATTATCCCACATTCTATCCCACATCTAGTGAGCGCAAGATCACGAACAGTGTGGAACGCGAATCTCACCTGGAAGCAGCGGTTCATTTTTTTGACCCTTTGCTTTTTCTCTCGCCACAATCCTTCCCACGGGGCTTAGACTTCATATAGGTTTGGATCTCGCTCAACCACCACCGGACAGCTCGAGGACCGATTCTAACCGGCAAAGGAAATAATCCTTCTTCTATGTGCCTGTAGATTGTGGAACGGCTGAGTGCGGTGAGCTCTTCAACTTCTGAACGTCTCAGTAGTCTGTCGACCATTGTATCCTCCTCAATGGGTAGCTTACTGTTGGTGACGGGTCCGTCACGGACCTAAGTGCCAGACGGAGACCGAAGTCCCTTGAGTCCGCTTCCAGCAGACGACCCTTGCTGGTCTTCCCCAATTTCGTGTGCCACCTTGTCATTACATGAACCATTGCTTCCTGTATGTGCTGGATAAATTTGATTGCCGTGCCCCGGAGGCAGAGATGGCGTGAGATAACGCACAGGTTTTGGGCATGGATGATTCCCATCCCGGCAACGTCGATCTACCGTCGCACGGTACCAATACCCCTCTGGGCGGCCTTGATGTAACGACCGAGTGCTGCTTCCGACGCTGGTGATCACTAATTCGCGTGAGCGGCTGTCCTTCCGCCTTTGCAGGTGCCTGAGAACGCCGTTCGCGAAGGTTCGGTACCGGGAGAGCATTGGATTGCGTGCCGATGCGCGGATCGACCTTTCTGTTCTGCCCACTCTCGCAGCCTAACTGCCGCTCATCCGGATCATTGCGTTCGATATCGAAGTTCACATTCAGGGACTCGGGCAGCTCATCGTGGTGGCCCTGCCAGTCACTCGCTCTGCAGACCGGTGCAGTCAGAGAGGAGTTCTTCGTAAAATTGGTATCTCCGACGTCGGTCCCTCCATTCCATGCAAATTCCGGTCTCGGACCGCAGGTCTGCCTTTCAGTAGAGGAATCGAGTGGATGCGTAGGTTCTTCCTCGCCGAGAGTGTCGCAGACACGCCGTCCCATCTGGGGGTAATGCCCTCCATTCGAACGCCTCCGGGCATCCAGGGAGTAGCCGTGCCCCGAATCCAGCGTCCTTACGCACGTGTTCCGCACTGCTATCATGTCCTGTGCCTCCCAGTGCCGATTTCGAGTTGGACGGATCAAGGCGACCGACGGGCAGCCGAGATCAGGCCATTCGTGGCAGAGGCCTCCATATAGGACCATGTTGATTTCCTCGAAACGTCGTGATGCATCAATCCGACTCCGCCCGTGTCTTCAAAGAAGGGTTTGAGAATTCCCCACAAGTCGACGTTAGCAGGTCCCGAAATACTGTGAAACTGCCACGTGCGGCTAGGGGTTTGTAGCTGGAACGCTACTTTTGTTGGGTTATAAGGGATGGAAATTCGTCGGTTTCCGTCGTGCAGCCGTCGTTGTGGAGTGGGCCGACCCGCCGTTCCCTGCTTGACCTCATGTGTTCATTCCTCGATAGGCGACAGCGTGATCATGTCCGATTGGAGTGTGAGGCACATCGTGAGGTGGGGGGTAGGCGTCGACCGGGTGAGGGATGTACGATCAGAGGGAGAGGGTCAAGCGATGCGCCGGGCTCTTGGAGTTCGGGCCTCGGTATGGGAACCGCGGTAACTCTCAGGTCGGCGATGGCCGAACTCCGACCGTCGGATTGCAAGACCTACTTTGACCTGGGTCGAGGGTGCAGACGATAGGCCATGGACAGTAGCCGAACTCTAGAATGAAAGGCTAAGGGCTACCCACTTGGCGGAGGGCTCTCAAGAGCGGCATTCGCCAGCCTTCCTACGGCACACTGTGTTGGGAACGGACGCCTCACGACGTTATCAGGAAGCGACTTACGTGGACATAGGTGCACAGTGACGAATTCCAGGCACACAGAGCAGGACAACGTGCCGTGTCCCTCGGGACACAGGGGGCAAACCGTCAAGAATGGCAGACAGGGCGGGTACCAGTTGTACCTATGCAAGTTGTGCGGAAGGAAGTTTCGAGACCCGAGGTTGATTCAACCGGGAGCCAGGTTTCCAAACGAGCAGGTCGGGCGGGCGGTACATTGGTACTTCAATGGTCTTTCCTACCGTGCAGTGGCCCAAGAGGTGGCGAAGGTTTTCGGCACTGATTCGCCAAACCGAACGAGCGTCAGCAGTTGGGTTCAAGAGTACTCGCGCGCAGCGGCGAACGCTCTCAGACACCACAGGATCGGTACCGGCGAGAAGTGGTTGGTTGAGGCGTTCGATGTGAGATTGGCTGGGCGAGACCACTACCTGTGGAACGTCATGGACCGCGAAAGCCATTATCTGCTTGTCTCGTACCTGACAAATGAGTGGAGCGTCCGGGTGGTGACTTCGGTCATGGAAAGAGCGGAAGCTGCTGCGGTGAGCCTACCGGAAACCGGGGTTGCGTACCAAGACTACTCCGACGTTTTCTGGCTGTTGTCCAAGGATGATGCCCGAATTAGCCGATATTTCGTCGAAGTCAACATTTGTCAAGGGCGGAGCGAAAATGTACCGGAGCAGTGAGGTAGGCGAAGAGAGAAGTCGCTTGCAAACTGTACCACCTACCGCCTTCCATCGAGTTGCAAGGAACTCGATGGAGGGTGTGAAGGATGTACAAAGTGGATATGT
>JAPOPA010000024.1 GCA_026713145.1 Chloroflexota bacterium | reverse complement strand
CGAGTCCTACCAATCGCGCTCGAAGAGGGTGTGAAGGAGCGCATTCCCATCTCCTTAGCCGACGACGTGGAATCCGCCATAGCCGAGGGCGAAGCGCGAGAGGTAGAGCTGACGCTGGCGTTCCAGCAATTTTGCGTCGAGGACGAGGTCGCGCTGAGCCTCAACGAGGCAGCCTTGACCATCGAGCGTACCAACATCTACGAGCCGAGCCGAGGACAGTACTGGCTCCGATGGCGGCTGGACGCAACCGCGCTCAAGAAGGGCGAAAACGTCCTCGAAATCGCGATCACGAAGAAGGAGCCGACGGCCGGTTTCGCCCGCACCTTGACCGGCGTCGAGGTTCACGTGCGTTACCGTGAATTCGACCGTGCCGAGTCTCTCGACGCAGCCACAGTACCTCCGCCTTCGTAAGCGGGCAGACGGCACCATCCGCGTGGGGCGTCAGTTGGTATGCGACGCTTCTTGCACCGAGTTGTCCGCGCAGGAGTCCACGGCGGAGCAATTAGATCTGAGGAAGAATCTGTGATGACCCAAGACAGCACCCCAACGATAACCGCCAGCAAGATCGCAGCCCCACCCGCTTGGGCCTTGGTGCAGCGGCGCCTGATTGAAACCATGAATGATGCCGCGCCGTTGGTGGTCGAAAAGTACACGGAGCGTGGAGGGGCACCCTACTACGCCGACGACCTGGACGACCTCTATGAGATCTTCTTCGGGTGGGGACTGTTCTACGCCATAGGCGGCAGCGAGAGTGTGCTGGAAATGGCGCTCGACAAGTGGAATGCCGTCACGCGCTGGGCTGACTCGGATGTCGTGAGCCGCAAGAAGCACGGCATGTGGTATCGCGGCGCACACCGTGAACCATTCCGCCAACAGATCACGAAAGAGTACTTCAACCTGACGCTGCCCCACGGAGCCGAGTGGCACCACATGGGTGAGGCCAACATGACCTTCTACGAGATGGGACTCGCCGATCCCACCATCTCCGAGAACTTCCGACGCGCTCGCCGGTTTGCAGGGTTCCTGATTGGAGAGGACCCCGGCGCGCCGAACTACGATCCTGTACACAGGATCATCCGGTCGCCAATTCATAGCAGTGTCGGGCCGTACTTCGAAGCCAATGCCCACGAGGCTGCATGGTGGCTGCAGGGAGGCGAAATTCCGTTCGCCCGCAACTACGGTCTACGTACGACCCTCCACCCAGTGATCGAAGACCTCGAATTGGACTGGTACGAAGACCCGGACCGCGCCGATGAAGTGGTGCGGCTATTCAACGACATGGTGCTGAACGGCGACATCGCCAATAATCTCGCGGCGACCGGACTGGTGACCAATGCCTTCCTCTACACCGGCGAGGAGAAGTACCGGAATTGGGTCCTCGACTACGTTGAAGCATGGATTGATCGTACGAAGGCAAACGGGGGAATCATCCCTGACAACGTGGGCCCGACCGGCAAACCGGGA
Organism: Chloroflexota bacterium; assembly: GCA_026713145.1. Classification (GTDB taxonomy): domain Bacteria; phylum Chloroflexota; class Dehalococcoidia; order Lucifugimonadales; family VXLM01; genus VXLM01. The sequence goes on along the minus strand of JAPOPA010000024.1, from coordinate 1,688 downwards.
GAGCAGCGCGGCGGTCAGTGGTGGGGCGGTATTTACGGCTGGAGCACGCGAGGTTTCAACAACCTTGCACACTCGATCACGATCGGTGTGCAGTGCGCCCTCCTACTCTCTGGCGACTATGGCTACCTCGACCTGCTGAGATCGCAGATCAACTTACTCCTCGACCAGGCCCAGACTCGAGAGGACGGCCAGCTTGTCGTGCCCCTGAAGCACGGTCCCGACGGCTGGTCGGCCTACGGCCCGATTCGGCTCAAGGAGCTTGCCCACCTCTACCATCTGTCGATGCGTGAAGAGGACAGGAAACTCCTCGTACGTGCCCAGGAAGGCGAGGCGGAGCGGGACTGGACCAACGCAAAGCCACATTCGGAGAAGAACGACGGGACCTTCGAGGGTGGCAGATTCCTGTACTACGAGGGACAAAACCCCGAATGGCCCGAAACGACGCTCGGATGGGACCTTGAGGCTTGCGTCGATGCCATCGCGAGGTCGCGTGCTGAGACCCGCGACCCTGAGCAACTCATCATCGACAACGTTCATCCTCCGCTGTCGGTCTTTACGAAGGCGTTAACGCAGGTCGCCCTCGGCGCCCCGCAGTCCGTTTACAACGGCGGTCTGAACCAAGGCGTGGTGCGGTATTTCGATGTTACCTCCAACGACCGAAATCCAGCCCCGCTTCGGTCGGAACCTGGGCGGCCGGGACTTCCAAAAGACGTTGCCGCGTTGGTGGACGAATTGGGCGCCGACCGTGTGGGAGTGCAACTCGTCAACCTCGACAGGGATAGGTCGAAGAGCCTGATCGTTCAGGCGGGCATGTTTGCCCAGCACACGTTCACGTCCTGCGAATCCGACGGCGGTGTTGTAGTTGAGGTGAATGGAAGGCACGTTCAGGTGACGCTCCCGCCCGCGTCGCAAGTCCGCGTCGTTCTCGGGCTCCAGCGGTACGTGAACACGCCGACCTACGCCCTCCCCTGGCATGGAGACGCTATCCCGGTGCCCTTCCGCTAGACCTTGACGATGGAATGAACGCCGTACTACCCTACCCTTGATATCCCCCTTGCTCTCGCATCCCACGAGGGCAAGCCTCGGAGAGCAAGATGACCCAGGCTTTAGCCCTGCCGACACACCCGCGAGATGTCCGTGAGCTGATCCGACGGCGCGACTTCACCGGTATCACCGCCGGGGTGTCGCCGGGCTACGTTCAGGCCAACCTCGCCATCCTACCGAAGGACCTTGCATTCGACTTTCTCCTCTTCTGCCAGCGTAACCCGAAGCCTTGCCCCATCATAGAGGTCATCGAGGCTGGCAAGGTGGAGCCTTCGCTGACCGCTCCGGGCGCGGACATCCGCACCGACTTGCCCAAGTACCGCATCTACCGGTACGGCGAGTTGGAGGCCGAGATCGATGACATTTCCGACTACTGGAGCGACGATCTCGTGTCCTTCCTCATCGGCTGCAGCTACTCATTCGAGAACGCGATGCTTGACGCGGGCATACCTCTCCGGCATCACGAGCAGGGGTCCAACGTCTCAATGTTCATTACCAACATCGACTGCGTCCCCGCCGGAATGTTCGCAGGACCGATGGTCGTCTCCATGCGGCCCGTCCATCACTCCAAGGTCGTAAAGGCCGTGCAGGTGACCTCGCGGTTCCCCAATACGCACGGCGCGCCCGTGCACATCGGTGAGCCT
>JAPOPA010000015.1 GCA_026713145.1 Chloroflexota bacterium | reverse complement strand
GTAGATGTCGTCTACGTCCTGGACATAGTACGTGCTCAGGTCCGAGCGACAATACTTCTCAACGAAGCTGTCAGCTGCCTCCTCCATGGTGCTCATCAGCTTGCGCTGGAGCAACGCCCAAGCTGGAGGCGGCCCAAGCTCGGCTGCTCGGATGGTCGGCATGTCATGAGTCGGAATTGGCATTCGAGGACACTCCTATCCGGACTTTCCCACATATCGAGTTCTAAGGCTCAAGAGACAGTAGTACAGTCATGGCGGCAACAGAGTCCCAACTGTCTGGTTCGGCCAATCGCACGTTAACGCTGCGGCGGACACACCTACCTCCGCATCGGTTTCTACAACCATCACTTCTCTGGCTAGTTCACGTACTGACGATGTGACCGTCTCACCTCAGGCGGACCGTATGGCTCTCACGCGCGGTCAAGTCCATGGATACCACGGTAGTCGCTGGTTGGAGGCGACTTCCAGCCCTCCAGGAGTTCTCGACGGGGTTGATAAATCTCTACGCCAAGCGGATGGCAAGTATCGATGGGATCGTCGACCTCTTCTCCCCAGACCTGGACCGACAGGTCTCCGTGCGGACAGGTGGAAATGGCGCACAGCAAGTCTATCTCAGCGAAGAACTCAAAATAGTCGCCTTGCTTCGCCGGTGAGGGCTTCACGAAGTATCGATCGTCCCGGGTGAGTCCGGTCACCTGGAATATGTTGAGCACGTCGTGGACATCGCTCTCGTCGAGGTGGTACGGAGCAATTGCCCGCACCAGATTTGAGTGGCAGCTGTAGTCGAAGTCATCGCCGTTCAGCAGCTTGTGAACGTACGGATCGCAGCGTGTCCCAAGCAGGTCGTGACACCCTGACCCGTCCTCGTCCAAGCCATAGTCTATCGTGTCGCCTGTGATCGTAAGCATCGGCCGCAGATAAGGCAGACATGACCACAGTCGGTCGAACGTGGTGACGTGGGCGCGGTGAAGCTGCTTGGTGCGCGCAGCCCAGAAACGTTCCCGGGGATTATTCAGGTTCCACGCGTTGAAGTCGGCCACCTGCGCACCTTCCTCCACCACGATGCGGCATATCTGACCTGCCGATACCGGCCACGCCTTGCCGGAGCGTATCGGGACCACGAACCGGTCAACCAGGCTCCGAGACTCCGTATCCTGACCCAATCGCCCGTAGAACTCCCGGTCAACGTCAATGGGGCTGCCGGCTTTGGGTTGATAAATCACTCGAGGAGCTGCCATACGACCCCCGTGGGGAATGCGCTGAACGAATTTCGCTGGTCATAGCCACTCGCGGCGAGATTAACCTTCCGCATGCGACAAGCGGTATCAGCCTACCACAAAATAGGAGTGTCGCCGGAGTAGTGCTTGACCCTCGGCAAATTCCCAATGCGGAAATGAGTGACCGTGTACGCTAACTTTGGGAATCGCGGGCAAAACCATGCCCGTCGTCCAGCAAAATATCGTGCGATGCTACTCGTACCGGAGATCACGAAAGACAAAGAACGCGAGCGAACGGAAGAGGGGGTAGTGGTAGCGCATACGGGATTCGAACCCGTGATCTCCGCCTTGAGAGGGCGGTGTCCTAGGCCGCTAGACGAATGCGCCACGCGAATTCGGCCTGGCTGGGGATAGAGGATTCGAACCTCTGCTTACAGATCCAGAGTCTGTCGTCCTACCACTAGACGAATCCCCAACTTGCTCAAAATTCTACCATATGTTTCAAGGCCGTTCAACCGGATTGGGACCTCGGGCCCTTGGAATCCGTTGACAAGGTGTTCACCTTGCCGATACCATTTCCCACCGAAGCATGAGAAACAAATAGAATGGTGACAGATGCTTAAGATTAGACTCAGAAGGGTTGGGGCGAAGAAACAGCCCGCGTATCGCGTAGTCGTGGCCGACTCCAGGGAAGCGCGCGACGGCAAGTTCATTGACCACTTGGGCCACTACAACCCCCGGCCGGACCCTCCGGAAGTCGTCATGGATGAGGAAAAGACCCTCAAGTGGCTCCGGGTCGGCGCGCAGCCGACCGAGGCCGTTGAAGGTATCCTCCGAAGAATGGGCACACTGGACAAGGTCAAGGAAGAGGCATGAAGTCGCTCGTCGAGTACATCGCCTGCTCCATAGCCTCCAATCCCGACGAGGTGAAGGTGACCGAGGAGGGAGACGAGGACCGAGTCTACGTCCGACTGACTGTCGCACCCGAAGACAAGGGCAAGGTCATCGGACGCGATGGTCGCGTGGCGCAATCGATCCGCTCGCTGCTCCGTGTGGCCGCGGTCAAGCAAGACGTCCACACCGTTCTCGAGATCGAATAGCCACGCTCCCCCCGAGCGGCAATTGACTCGATCAGAGCGCACACAGGCTCCCGACGCAATTCCCGACGACCACGTTGTCGTCGGAGAAATCATCGGGGCATGGGGACTCCGTGGGGATGTCAAGGTCCAAACCCACAGCGACTACCCCGACAGGTTCATTCCCGGCTCGTCTGTCTATCTGGGCAATGAGCGCTGTGTGATTGTCCGTGTACATAAACACAAAGTCGGTTTCGTCGTCGGTTTCGACGGGGTCTCCGACAGAACGGCGGCGGAACTCCTGCGTGGAAAGACGCTGACGGTTCCCTCCTCGGAACTTCCCGGTCTCGACGACGGCACGTTTTTCTACTTCGACATCATCGACATGGCCGTTCACACGAGTAACGGCGACGAGCTCGGACGGATTGAGGAGATCATTTCGGCGGGCGGAAACGACGTGTACGTCGTCCGAGGGACGGGGAAGGAAATCCTGATCCCCGCGGCGCGAGACTACGTCGTCGAGGTCGATGTCAAGCGCGGAATCATGACCGTGTCTCTGCCTGACGGTTACCCCGACTAGTACCGTTTCAATCTGAATATAACGAACAGCCAGATGCCGATTTATCCCCTCTCCCGTCGTGGGAGAGGGCTAGGGTGAGGGTGTTTCGAGTAAGCTACCATAATCATATGGAACTGGTACTAGTACCGTTTCAATCTGAATGTGACAGTCGAATCGAGTGGCGCTCTATCCCCTCTCCCGTCCTGGGAGAGAGCTTGCCCCGTACCCCGATACGGGGGTGAGGGTGTTTTGAGCAAGCTACCAAAATCATATGGAAACGGTACTAGTATCCCGTGTGAGAGACGCACCGAACAAATCGGCGCGCGAAAATCCCCTCCCCCGTCGTGGGAGAGGGCAACCGTGTGGGTGGCTCCCTGGAACACTCACATTCCCTTCAGATGATGAACTTAAGAAACAGGACACTGGACTCTAAGCGGGCGGGTCGGTCTTTTGACCGGTACTATGTCCCGTGCTAGAATCGTGCCAACGAGATCGGGTGGAGGAGGCCTGAGTTGTCCGGTCACTCAAAGTGGTCGACGATCAAGCATACAAAGGGCGTCAACGATGCCCGGCGCGGCAAGCTATTCACCAAGCTGACGAAGGAAATTATCGTCGCCGTCAAACAGGGCGGCGCCGATCCCGACGCCAACTTCAAGCTGCGCATGGCTGTACAGCGGGCAAAGGACCAAAACCTCCCCGGAGACACTATCGACCGGGCCATCAAACGTGCATCGGGCGAAGGCGCGGACGGCGCTCAGATGGTTGAGGCCACCTATGAGGGCTATGGCCCCGGTGGCATCGGTATCCTCGTCGAAGTCTTGACCGACAATAGGAACCGCACGGTATCTGACGTGCGTTCGACCCTAACCAAGGGTGGGGGGAACTTAGCGAACTCAGGCGCCGTCGCATGGCAGTTCGACCAGAGAGGCGTCGTGATCGCCGAGGCGGACGATGAAGCCGCCGAGGACCTGGCGCTAGCGGCAATCGATGCAGGGGTTCTCGATTTCGAGACCGATGACGGCGTCGTCAGCTTCTACTCGGATCCGGGAACTCTTGAAGAGGTCCGTGGAGCACTGGACGAAGCGGGTGCCGCGATCCGGTCCTCCGAACTGTCGATGGTCCCGCAAAACACAGTAAACCTCGAGTCGAAGGAAGCCGTACGGACGCTTCGACTCCTCGACCAGCTCGAAGAGCTCGACGACGTACAGAGGGTGTTCTCGAACGCCGACTTCCCCGACCAGGTCCTCGAGGAGTACAGCCAGCAGTCGTAGCTTTCGAGTTGAGCCTGCCGGCATCCGCTACCAGGGCGTTCCCCCTACGCGTCCCAAACGGAGATACCGAAGAATGAGAGGCGACCCCGGTGCGAGTGCTCGGAATCGACCCCGGAACGTACCACCTCGGCGTGGGCGTCGTCGACTACGACGACGACACCCGGCATGTCTACTCCACGATAGTTAGCCCCAAGAAGAGCCGGAATCTCCCCGATAGACTTGCGCACCTCTACGAAAGTCTGAGCGAGGTGGCGGCACGATGGTCGCCCGACGAGATGGCTATCGAACAGCCATTCGCCGCGAAGAACGTCAGCGCTGCGATGGCGATCGGACACGCGCAGGCCATCGCGATGTTGGTCGCCGCACAGCGCGGGATACCCTCCACGACGTATGCCCCGAGACAGATTAAACAGGCCGTGACCGACTACGGTGGAAGCTCCAAAGAGCAGGTGCGAGAGATGGTTGCAGTCATGCTCGATAAACGGGACGAGTTCGAATCGTTGGATGAGACTGACGCGCTTGCCGTAGCACTATGCCACATCCACGCCACCCAGGCGTCCGATCTCGTTTTCATAGACTGAACAAATGATAACCTCTCTCTCCGGAACGCTGTCGACCGTTGGACTCGATTGGGTCGAGGTTACAGTCGGCGGTGTTGGACTCCGCGTCAACGTGCCCTCATCTCTGATCGACCAGGTAGGCCAGGTCGGAGACGCAGTCAAGCTGTTCACGTCACTTCAAGTCAAGGAAGACAGCCTCACCCTGTACGGCTTCCCCAGTGCCGACGGTCGGCAGGCCTTCGAAGCCCTGCTTGGCGTAAACGGCGTTGGCCCGCGACTGGCCCTGGCGATCCTGTCAAGAATGGCCCCGGAGACCCTTGCGATGGCCGTGGCGACCGAGGACCCCGCAGAGTTCAAGGGCGTGTCGGGAGTGGGCACGAGAATCGCGCAGCGAATCGTGATGGAGCTCAAGGGCAAGCTCGAGATCGAAATGACCGCTGCCCCCTCCGCGCGACCGGACGCCGAGCTTACCGAGGCCCTTACTGCATTGGGTTACACCATGTCCGAAGTGATGGAAGCCGCCGCAAGCCTCCCGCGTGACAAACCTCTTGAGTTCGAGGAGAAGCTTCGACTCGTTCTTGACTATCTGGGCGGACAGTAGGTCGCCATGAGCTCCTACGACGGCTGGGCGGACGACTACGACTCGATCTACGCCTACGTACGCGAGGACATCCCCTTCTACGTTCAGGAAGCGTCACGTTCGGGCGGCCCCGTTCTCGAACTCGGATGCGGCACAGGCCGCGTGACCGTGCCCATCGCCCAGTCCGGTATCGACATTATCGGCCTGGACAATTCCGATGCTATGCTCGACAGAGCGAGAACCAAGGCACACGCCCTTGGAGCCGGACATGGCAGCATCGACCTCCAATTGGGAGACATGCGTGACTTCTCGCTTGGCCGCACGTTCCCCCTCGTCGTAATTCCGTTTCGCGGGTTTCTCGCTCTGCTCAGCGTGGAAGACCAGATCCGATGCCTGACCGGAATCAGAGAACACCTCGAACTGGACGGGCGACTCATCTTCAACATCTTCGTACCCGACCCGCAGATGCTCGTCGAGGACGAGGACGAGGCCTTCCACCTGCGCGACGTCACCGATCCCGACACCGGCCGCACGTCTGTCGTCTGGCAGCAGACGAGAGTGGACACCTTCAATCAAGTCCTGTCCGTCCGCCTCATCGTCGACGAGATCGGCAGAGAAGGGGCCGTAGCAAAGAGACTCTATCGCGACTATCAGATTCGGTACGCTCATCGAATCGAGGTGCTCCACCTGCTTGAGCGATGCGGCTACGAGGTCGTTGATCTCTACGGCGACTTCGACTACTCGCCGTTCGATGAGGACAGCGGAGAAATGGTCTGGGTTGCCAAACCCCGAGACCTTTGATGCCAGACGCCACAATCGGATAAGATTGCGGCATAGCTTCACCATCCCCTTACCCCCGAACAGCCGCACACAATCGAGGGAGAGCCCGTGCCCGACTTCAAGATCGTTTCGGATTTCAGGCCCACCGGCGACCAACCGGACGCTATAGACCGCTTGGTCCGTGGCGCCGAGAACGGCCTCCACCATCAGTCTCTCCTGGGCGTCACCGGCAGCGGCAAGACCTTCACAATGGCGTGCATCGTCGAGCGGCTCCAGCGCCCTACCCTCGTGCTCGCCCATAACAAGACCCTTGCCGCCCAGCTTGCGACCGAGTTCAAGGAGTTCTTCCCACAAAACTCCGTCGAGTACTTCGTCAGCTACTACGACTACTACCAGCCGGAGGCTTACGTTCCCCGCACCGACACATACATCGAGAAGGACGCCGACATCAACGAGCAGCTCGACAAGCTCCGTCACGCAGCAACACGCGCGCTGCTCACTCGTCGGGACGTGCTCATCGTCGCCTCGGTGTCGTGCATCTTCGGATTAGGCTCGCCCGAGGAGTACCAGAACTTCGTCGCATCCGTCCGCAAGGGGGAGATTCGCAGCCGCCAGCGGCTCATGCGCCAGCTTGTTGACATGCAGTACGACCGCAACGACTTCGACCTCGGACGGGGCCGCTTTCGCGCTCAGGGCGACACCATTGAGATCCTGCCGGCATACGAGAACGAGATCGGCATCCGTATCGAGTTCTGGGGAGACGAAATCGATCGCATCGTGCAGGTCGATCCCCTGACCGGCGAGCTTCTGGCTGAGCGGGACGAAATCGAGATATATCCTGCCAAGCACTTCGTGACCTCGGAAGAAAAGCTCAATCAGGCGATTGACGACATCGAGGCCGAGCTGCAGGATCAGCTGGTATTCCTCAAGAACGGCGGCAAGCTCCTTGAGGCCCAGAGGCTGGAGTCCCGCACGAACTACGACATCGAGATGATGCGGGAGACGGGATACTGCGCGGGGGTCGAAAACTACTCGCGGCACCTCTCCCAACGGGAGGCCGGAAGCACCCCCTACACCCTCCTCGACTACTTCCCCGAGGACTTCCTACTGTTCGTGGACGAGTCGCACATGACCCTGCCTCAGGTGCGCGCCATGTACGGAGGAGACCAGTCGCGCAAGCAAGTCCTGGTCGAGTACGGCTTCCGCCTGCCCTCCGCCCTCGACAACCGTCCACTGAACTTCGGCGAGTTCGAGGAGCGCGTCAACCAGATCATCTACGTATCCGCGACGCCGGGACCCTACGAGTACGAGCACTCCCAGCAGATGGTCGAGCAGGTCCTCCGCCCGACCGGGCTGACCGACCCGATTGTCGATGTCAAGCCGACCAACGGGCAGATCGACGACCTCCTCCACCAGATTCGCGTCCGAACTGAGCGAGGGCAGCGCTGCCTTGTCACCACACTGACCAAGCGCATGGCCGAAGAGCTGGCCGACTATCTCAAGGAGGCCGGCATACGGACGCACTACCTCCACTCCGAGGTCGACACGCTCGAACGAAGCGAGATATTGCGCTACCTGCGGCTGGGCGTGTACGACGTGATCGTGGGCATCAACCTCCTACGCGAGGGCCTTGACCTGCCGGAGGTGAGTCTCGTCGCGATCTTGGACGCCGACAAGGAGGGCTATCTCCGGTCAAAGACGGCGCTGATCCAGACCATCGGCAGGGCGGCGCGTCACATCGACGGCAGCGTCATTATGTACGCCGACATCCTCACCGATTCGATGCGACAGGCCATCGAAGAGACCTCGCGCCGCAGGGACATGCAGGAGGCGTACAACCAACAGCACGGTATAACGCCCCAGGGAATACAGAAAACCATCCACGACATAACCGAGCGTGTAAAGGCAATTGCCGAGACGAAGACCCCGTACGCTGCGCAGGGCGACATCCCGAAGGATGATCTCACGCGGCTCGTGAAGGACCTCGAAAAGCAGATGAAGGAGGCGGCGCAGAATCTCGAATTCGAGAAGGCCGCTCTCCTCCGCGACCAGGTCATAGACCTACGAAAGGTCATAGCCGACGATGTCGTGAAGATAGATAAGTCGACCTGACGGGGACCCTGATTCATTTGACGGCATATTGGCGTAACACTACAATAGACTTGATATGCTCAATGGGAGGACGATGATGGCAGAAGCGGCTGCGACCCTAACCAAAGAAGAAGTCATTGAGGCCCTGAAGGACGTATACGACCCGGAGATCCCGGTCAACGTCGTCGACCTCGGCCTGATTTACGACTGCGAGGTGCAGGACGGCGGCACGGTCGATATCAAGATGACCCTCACATTCCCCGGCTGCGGCATGGGGCCATACATCGCCCAGCAGGCCGAGTGGCGAATCGCTGAGATAGACGCGGTCGAAGACGTGAACGTCGAGATGGTCTTCGAACCGCCCTGGAGCCCAGACCTCATCACCGAGGACGGCAAGCTCCAACTCGGCCTCGACTGACCGCCTCCCTGATCACCAATACGGTAGACCTAATCTGTAGAGACGCCTCACAGGGCGTCTCTACGACTGTCACAGACAGGAGAATTCCCTCATGACGCAATCCCATCATGGGCATAGCCACGGCGGCGGGCCGCCCGACGCCAACCAGGCCGCCCAGGCGCGCGCCCGGATCGAGGGGATGAAGCGCCAGTTCGAGCAGAAGAAGGCCATCGCCGACAGCCTGTCGGAGATCAAGCACAAGATCGGCGTCTACAGCGGCAAGGGAGGCGTCGGAAAGACCACCGTCGCCGTGAATCTCGCGGTCACGCTCGCCCAGCAGGGAGCAAAGGTCGGCATTCTCGACGTTGACATCGATTGCCCCAACGTGATCCGCGCTATGAGAGTCGCGGAACCGCCCACGGTCGGCGAGACCAACCGGATGATCCCGCCTGAACAGTTCGGCGTGAGCGTCATGTCGATGGGCTTCTTCCAGCAGAATGAGAAAGAGGCCAGCCTCTGGCGCGGCCCCATGATCCACAACGCCATCAACCAGATACTGCAAACGACTATCTGGGGTTCGCTGGACTACCTCATCATGGACCTGCCTCCCGGCACCTCGGACGCACCCCTCACGATCATGCAGGCCCTGACCATCGACGGGTTTGTCGTCGTAACCACCCCGCAGGAGCTCGCGAAGGTGGACGCCACTCGCTCCATCAACATGATAAGGACCATGCGGGTCGACGTTCTAGGCGTCGTCGAGAATTTCTCGGGTGACATCTTCGGCGCGGGAGCGGGCGAGGAATTGGCTCAGGAACTCGACCTCGCCTTCCTGGGCAGGACGGAAATGCGGTCCGACTACCGCGACGTATCAAGGCCGACCGTGCTCACCAGCAAGGCTGTGCGCGACGAATACCGCCAGATCGCCAGTTCGATGGAAGAGGCGCTGAGCAGCATCGCGGCCTAAAAGACCTACCCGACCGACTGATAGACCTCGTCGAGCCAGACGACCATCTCCGCTGTGGCGTCGTTGCTGGGGCCTTCCGATCCAACGGACGACCACGATCCATCCGAGGCCTGCTGCTCGACCACGTTGTCCCCAATCTTGACGGCCATGTCCCGGTACTTCTGATCGCCCGTCAGCGTGAACAGCACCGACGCTGCCCAGGCTACCTTCCCCGCACGAAGCAGCCTCAAGAGGTTGTCGGTCGCGGTCTCGGCAAACAGCATGTACCGCTTTGCGAGTTCCAGCCACTGCGCCTCTCCCGTGGATTGGTAGAGCCGCGCGAGAAAGCCGCCCGCAATGCCGGGATGGAAGAAGTACTGGTCGCCATCCTCCGCGTTCACGAGGACGTACCTGATCGGGTCCGCCGGATCTACTTCGGTCACGAGGCCACCACCCGGTGTCATCACGGTGTACATGACCTCGGGGTAGTTGGGCTGTTCGTCCATCATCCGCTGCATCCACCTCCCCACTCCCCTCGCAACGTCGAGCCGGCTCGCATACAGAGCTGCCTGTCCACAGCCACTGACGACCCAGAGGTCCTGCTTGGTTGCCGGACCTCGCTCCGTGCGACTCGAATAGAATCCCCCGCTCTCCTCATCGTAGAAGTCCATCAGGAAGTCCATGCCGCGCTGGACGATGTCGAACTGCCCAAGTCGCTGCGCGCCGAGAATAACCCAGATATTGAAATAGGCGTAGAAATAGTCTGACGTGAAGTCCGTGCGCGGCCCGAAGTCCCCGTCCGCGCCCATGCCGTTCTTCCGTACCCAGTTGCACAGCCGACTTGCGGCGTTCGTCTCTCCGCAGACCTGGAACGCGGCGGGCACCTTGTAGTAGTCGCCTACCGTGCCGTCTCCGAAGCTCCCGTCGTCAAGGAGTTGACGAAGCAGGTATTCGCATCCCTTGTCCCTGGCCTCTTTGTATACGCTCACATTTTCCTCCGGGCAACCACCGGTCCCCTATTCCGGCGGATAGTCCATCACCAGCCAGATGTTGTCTACCATGGGTTCCAACAGCCCCGACTCCACCTTGTTCGTCAGTTCGACGATGGCCTCGTTGAAGGTTGTTCGGACGCCTGCCTCTTTGCCCTTTCGTATTACGTAGCCATTGAGATAGTCGATTTCCGTCCGTCGACCCTTGGCGATGTCTTGCGCCAGTGACGGGCGGCCGGTGCCAATCTTGTGCGCGTCCTCGGCCAATTTGCGGGCAACCTCAGCCCTTACCTCCGGGTCTCTTCGGGCCGTGACAAAGTCCTGAGCGGGTACGGAGCCAATCTTCTCGATCGCCACGCCGTGCGCCGTCCCGACCGCCACGACTTCTGAGGCCAGCAGCATGGAGAGGTCGAGGGTCACGGGATTCAACCTCATCCCTGCCGAGGACTGGCCTGTTATGCCGCAAACGGAGTTCGCCATGCTGTTCGTCACAATCTTCGCCCAGCGTTCGCCGAGCAGATTGGTCGTGATTCCGACCTCTCCGCAGTCCTCTAAGATCTCGCTCAGCATCTCCAGACGCAGTGAGTGCGAGTTAGTGGGGTCGCCCAACGCAAAGGACCGCCTGCCCCTCTCCTTGCTCGTGCGCTCGACGTGGCCAGGCCCTACAGTGGTCGCGCCTATTGTCACTATGCACCCGATGACCCGGTCCCACCCCACGATTCCCGCAATGATGTCTTCGTTGATGCCGTTCTGCGCCGATACGATCACCCCGCCCGGCGCAAGGTGCGGCTCCACCAGTGTCGTAACCCAAGCCGTGTCATAGGACTTCACCGAGACGAAGATCACGTCATATTGACTAGTCGTCGCCGACAACTCTCCGATGTGCATCGCCTCTGGCTTGGCAGTGAACGTGCCCTCCATCGTTGTGACGGTCAGGCCGTCCGACTTGATCTTGTCTATATGGGCAGGCCATGCGTCCACGACGGTCACGTCACGCCCGGCCCTCGTAAGATAACCCGCAAGCGTTCCGCCGATGGCGCCCGCGCCCATGAACATGATTCGTTTACTCATATGGTTCGCCGTACTCCTAGTAAATTGCTTGCTTGCCTTCCAATTGACGCGGTTAGCTTAGGCCGTCGTCAACAGTAGAGGCGGAAAACAAGCGGTCACAATCTCAACGTATACGGGCCGCCGTTGTCAAGGGTCAGGAATCACGGACCGACTGGCCCGACTAGCTGCCGTCAACGCAAGAATGCCCGCTCTTGCACCCGATCACTGGTGCCCCATGCCTTCGTAGGGATGCTCGGCTTCCAGGAGATCGCCTTCCGTGAATCTAGTGGCACGAAAATCACGGATCGGGTGATCCTTACTCTCCCCGTGCAGGACGAGTTCCGCCACCATCCTACCCACCACGGGGGATAGCTTGAATCCGTGTCCGCTGAACCCTACCGCCCAGTACAGGCCATCGACTACCTGCGATCTATCCAGAATCGGGTTGCCGTCCGGGGCCATGTCGTAGATGGAGCCATATCCGCCCATGGGGGTCGCACCGGTGAATTCCGGAATGCGCGACTTTGCCCGGTCCCAGTACCTCTCAATCGTGTCGTGATCGGCATTCAATCCGTAACCGTCCGGGTTTACGACCTCGCCCAGGTCCTTCTTCGATTCTCCGCCGACCAGGCTCTTGAACCCTGCATTCATCCGAACGTACATGCCCGTCGTGTAGTCGATAACGATGGTGGTGAACGACTCCAGCGACGGCGGACGGCGCAGGTGTACCATCTGCACCCTGATAGGCGTAATCGGTAGCGGCTCGCCCAGCGGCACGGCCAGCTTGTTGCTCCAGGGTCCCGTAACTGCCACTACCGTGTTCGTCTCTATCAGCCCACCCTCCGTCTGCACCCCAACGACGCGCCCTCCGGCGACCTTGATGCTTTCAACAGCGCACCCTGTTCGGATCGATGCGCCTTGCTCTTCCGCCTGGGCCGCATATGCGTATGTCGTGGCCATGGGGTCGGCGTGGCCGGCGTCAGGCTCATACACACCAAGGACAATTCCATCGGTTACAAGTTGCGGCGCCAACTCCGATACTTCAGCCGGAGTGAGGGTATGGATGTTGACGCCGAGTTCACGATTCATCTCGACGTTCGCCCGCGCTGCCGGCTCGTCCTTCTCTCCAAAGAGCAGCAGCCTTCCCGTCTTTACGAACCTCGCATCACCGCCAATTACGTCTGCGAAATTACGGAAGACTTGGCTTGCCTCTAAGGCCATCTTGACCAGCGTTGGATGAAGGTAGTGCTCGCGCACCATTGCGCCGGAACGTCCGGTGGCGCCACTGGCCAGATGTCCCCTTTCAACCAGCTGGACCTTCCCGGCTCCCATGCGGGCCAGATGCATGGCTATGCTCGTGCCGTTGACGCCGCCGCCGATGACGACCAAATCCGCTGAGCTATTGGGCATGCTTCACTCTCTCAGAACGCCGGCCACGGACTTCCCGCACAAGGCTTGCAGCGATTCCTACGAATCGAGGCTTACCAGATCTCGCCCTTGGCGTAGAGCTTCTCCGCCGGCCCGATCAGCTTCGGGTCGGGCTTAGCAACGCTGATCTCCACATCGTTGTCGGTCCTAACGCTGCGCAATACGTATCGCATGCATGCCAGTCGGGCGCGCATCTTGTCATCGGACTTCACGACGACCCAAGGCGATGCCTTCGTATCTGTGGCGGCGAACATCGCCTTCTTAGCCTCCGTGTAATCGTCCCACCGGGGCAATGACCGGACATCTACGTCGCTCACCTTCCATTGCTTGAGCTCGTCTTTGGCCCGGGACATGACACGCCTGAGCTGCTCCTCCCGGCTCACGGAAAACCAGAACTTGAATATCTGAAGACCTTCGTTGATCAGCATTTCCTCGAACATGACGGTGTCTCTGAGGAAGCGCAAAGTCTCCGCCGGTGTGCAGAATCCCATCACCGGCTCGACCACGGCCCTGTTGTACCAGGAGCGATCGAAGAACACCATCTCCCCCTTGGAAGGAAGGTGCTCGACGTAACGCTGAAAGTACCACTGCCCTCGCTCCCTGTCGGATGGGGCCGGAAGTGCCACGATGGAAGCGCCTCGTGGATTCAGGTGCTCCATGAAGCGCTGGATCGTCCCGCCCTTGCCGGCAGCGTCCCGGCCCTCGAACAGTAGGACCATACGCTGTCCCGTCTCCTTCACCCACTTCTGCATCTTCAGCAGTTCGATTTGCAGCTTGGCCTTTTCGGACTCGTACTTCTTCGTTGAAAGCTTCGTCGGATAGGGATAGGTGTCGCTGATGATCTGCCCGGGAAGCGCTGCTTCGACCTTGCTGATGACCTCGAGAGGGATGCCTTCCGTCGGGAAGGGAGGCGATGGGGCTACTTCTAGTGTGCTCAGATTGGTCATAGCAATACCCTTTTACTAGGTGATCTCTCAAATCCGCTCGAACAGGCCTTCAGTTTCTTTGGAGCACCGAATAGTACTTATGAGATGGCCGCCATGATAAGGAGGTTCGGCAAGTTCAGTCAACCCAGACGGCGCCCTTTCAAGCTATGCGCGAAATGGTAACAGTTCAGAGTCGGTCAGATATGCAGGGACTGTCTTCCCGAAACCAATCCGAGGAGCGCAGCGAAGAGAATTCTACAATCTCTCCCCTGGCGGGGGAGAGATACAGAGAGGGGGGCTTCGCAGTTCAACTCACGTAGACTAAGAAGCTACGCGATACGGGACCGCTAGCGCCGCGCCACAGACATGGGATACCATAATATAGGTCGTGCTAGGCGGGGCAGTGGCGGAGCCTTGAACCCGCAATCCGCCGTAGCGGGGCTGAATCCCTCCCCGAGGTCGAAGCTCGTGGCCTCTGTCCCTGGCAGGGGGTGTTGAGAGCCGGGTCCCACGCGGCGGATGCCTGTGAACCCCGTCAGGTCCGGAAGGAAGCAGCGGTAAGCAGTGATGTTCCGGGCGCCGTGGGAGTGCCTAGCTTGAGCCTGCTCCAGGCGTCACGTCCCGAGTGGAGATCGAAGGAAGGTGCGCGACCAAATCCCCTCACCAAACGCCGCGGGACCGGGCAACACGAAGTTGCTTACGGATCATCCCGTGTCCTCCTCACGCCCTCCTAGAGCCAAGAAGTCTCTGGGTCAGAACTTTCTCGTCGACCGCCGCGTCCGCTCCAAGATCGTCGACGCGGCCGACATTTCGCCGACCGAGACGGTCTTGGAGGTCGGGCCCGGACGAGGCTTCCTCACAACGGCCTTGGCGGAACGCGCGGGCCGAGTGGTCGCCGTCGAGTTGGACGACTCCCTCATCCCCTCACTCCGCGAGAAATTCGCCGTATGTGATAACGTCAAGATCGTAGGAGGCGACGCGCGGACTGCCGACATCGAATACCTCGTGGGTAAGGCGACCGAATACAAGGTCGTCGCCAACCTACCCTACTACGCCGCGACACCCATCGTCCGCCGATTCCTGGAGGCGCAACACAAGCCGACGACCCTAGTGGTGATGCTACAGAAGGAAGTGGGACTGGAGGTGACCGCCCCTCCCGGCAAGATGGGAATACTCTCCGTCGCAACACAGGTATATGGCAAGCCGCGTATAGTCACGTCCGTTCCCCCCAAGGCGTTCCGTCCTTCGCCAAACGTCACTTCGGCAGTCGTGCGCATCGACACGTATGCCGAGCCTGCAGTAGCGTTCGACAGCGCAGAGAAGTTCTTCACCCTCGTGAGGGCCGGGTTCAGCGCCCGACGCAAGCAGCTCCACAACAGCCTCAAAAACCGTCTGGACCTTGAACCTGACTCGGTTATGAAACTGCTGACGAACTCGGGAATATCGCCGACCCGCCGCGCCCAGACGCTCAGCATCGAAGAGTGGGGAGACCTGTACCGCGAGTACTCATCGGCGCCCTGAGCGGAAGGTAGCCGTCTTGTAGCTTTCATCGAACGGGTCAGATCTTGCCGTACGTCTGGTATACTCCGCCCCTAACTCGAATATTGCCGTCACGGAGTAAAGCGGAAGACATGCGACTCGGGCTTGATATCCGGGGAGGCGTCGACGACGAACAGCTGGCCTTCGGCGCGCAGCTTGGGGCGACCGACGCCATCGGCGGCGACGCCTGTATGCCTTCGAACAACGGCTACTTCGAGTTCCTGGAGCTCGTTGTATTCAGGCAACGCGTCGAGAGCGCGGGCCTCCGGCTGTTCGCCATCGAGAATATGCCGTGGGATTGGACCGACAAGATCAAGCTGGGCCTGCCCGGCCGCGACGAGCAGATCGACAAATTTTGTACGTCCCTCCGCAACATGGGGGCGGCGGGCATTCCCGCCATTGGCTACAACTTTCGCCCCCCGACCGTGACGGGATACGGCGTTCGCACCTCGCAGAGCGCACCCGGCCGGGGCGGTGCTAAGCAAACGTCCCTCGACTACGACCTTATAAAGGACCACCCCTTCGGTGACTACGGCGAGGTGTCCGCCCAGCAGATGTGGGGCAACCTCGAGTACTTCCTGAAGGCCGTGGTGCCCGTTGCCGAGGAGGCGGGCGTGCGCATGGCCGTCCATCCGGACGATCCTCCTGCCAAGTCTATCGGCGGCGTGGCGCGCATCCTCAACAGCTTCGAAGGCCTCAAGCGACTGACACAGATCGTCGACAGCGAGTACAACGCGTTGGACTTCTGCCAGGGCTCGATGGCCGTGCAGCAAGGCGACCTACACGAGGCGATCCGCTATTTCGGAGGCCGCAACCGGATAGTGTACGTCCACTTCCGCAACGTCACGGGGCGGTTCCCCAAGTTCTCGGAGTCGTTTATCGACGAGGGGTACGTGAACATGGCGGCGGCAGTCAAGGTCTACAAGGAGGTCGGTTTCGATGGGCCGGTCATCGAAGACCACGTTCCCACAATGACAGGCGACGACCCGGACAAGTACCGCGCCCGCGCCCACGCGATGGGATACACGAAGGCGTTGATCGACACAATTTACGGGCGCTAGCTCCCAGGATTCCGAAGGGCAAGACACGTCCATACGAGGAGAGCGAGATGGCCGGCTATCAGGCGTATTTCAATGGCAAGTGGATGCCGGAAGGCGAGGTAACAATCTCGCCTTCCGATCGTGGGTTCACGGTGGGCGATCTCGTGTTCGAGGTCGAGCGAACGTTCAACGGCAAGCCATTTCGGCTGAAGGAGCACATCGAGCGCCTGTGCCGCTCGCTGACCTACGTTCGCATGGAGTCGGGGCTGAGCGCGGAGGAGATGACGGCCATTACCGAGGAGGCAGTGGAGCGAGCGAAGGCCGTTCACCCCGAGGTGACGGATTTCTGGATGCGGCAGATCGTCACGAGGGGCACCGTCGACCTGTTCGACCCACCCGCACCTACCGTCCTGTTGCAGGTCGGGGAGCAGGGCTTCTGGTACGCCGATCTGTACGACACGGGAATGCACGGCGTGATATCAAAGACCCGGGCATACTCTCCTCAGGCCCTCGATCCCAAGATCAAGCACTACAGCCGCATGAACTTCGTCCTCGCGCACCAGGAGGCGCACGACGTGGAGCCTGGCGCGTGGCCGATCCTGTTGGACGACCGTGGCTTCCTTGCGGAGGGCAACGGCCAGAACATATTCCTCGTCACCGACGGCGTCATCCGAACTCCGACCGACTACGCCGCCCTGCAGGGAGTCTCACGCGGGATGGCCATCGACCTGACTCACCAACTTGGCATCCCGCTCGTCGAGGAAGACCTCCAGCCATACGACCTTTACACGGCGGACGAAGCGTTCTGGACGACGACAAGCATGTGCGTGATGCCCTTGACGCAGGTCGACCGGCGTCCCATCGGCGACGGCAAGCCGGGGCCGATGTCCAAGCGCCTCCTGGCCGCATGGAGCGAGGCCGTGGGCATCGATATCGTCGGCCAAGCACAGCAATATGAGAACGAGATCGCTTCTTAGCGTCTCTTTCCAGCGATCCGGTTCGCTCAGACTAAGGGCGGTCGCTCTTTTCAAGCGCCGCCCTGACCCGCTCCACGAGAGCGGCGTAGTCCACCGTCGAGAAGTCGGTCGTATCGGTACGGATGAGTTCATCACCGTCCGTCAACGCCCCGTAACTGTCAAAGCGTTCTCGCAGTTCCCCGACGTGGGCATCCCGACTCATCCCCGCTAAGTGTCCGGGGTGTCTTTCATCCAAGTCGATCCGTTGATCGTACCTACTGAGCGCAATGTCCGCATCGGTGTAACAGTGCAGTTCGAGGGCTTCGATATCGTAACGCTCCCTCAATCGGTCGAGCCATGGCGCGTCAAACTCAGGCTGAAAGGTGGACTCTGCGACCACTGACTGACCCGCTTTCAGATGCGATTCTACGAACATCCTCAGTAACGCGAAGGTGGCCCCTCCCAACTTCCTCGACCACTCCCAGTCGCCTTCACCAACGGCGTCGAAGAGGGTCTCCTTGATAACGTCCTTCTCAAGCACATCGACCGGCAGCGATTCCGTCAGCCGTCGCGCCAGGATCGTCTTGCCCGTACCCGGCGCACCGGATATCAATACCAACGTCGGCCTGGTCACGTTCGCCTGCCACACCCCTCAATATCTTTCATTCCCTCCACTCTCCCACCGCCATGTTACCCTACCCACCATGAGAATCGTATTCATGGGAACCCCCGACTTCGCGGTCCCGGTGCTGAGCCGTCTGATCGATGGGGGGCACGACATCTCCGCCGTCTACTCGCAGCCGGACAGGTCGTCGGGGCGAGGGCGGAAGCTCGTACCCACACCGACGAAACGGTTCGCCGAGGAGCGGGGGATTGAGATCCGTCAGCCGAAATCGCTCCGGTCAGAGGAAGAGTGCGCGGGGTTGGCGTCCCTGTGCCCGGAAGTCGTGGTCGTCGCGGCGTATGGTCTGTTCCTGCCAGCGGAAGCCCTCAAAGTCCCGCCGCTAGGGTGCCTGAACATTCACCCTTCCCTCCTGCCCCGATATCGCGGTCCCTCACCCGTCGTTTCGGCCATCCTCAACGGGGACGACGAGACCGGCGTCACAATCATGAAGCTCGATGAGGGGATGGACAGCGGGCCAATTCTTGCGCGGAAGCGAGTCGCCATAGACGAGAAAGAATCGGCGCTTGAATTGACCCGGCGGCTGTTCAACTTGGGAGCCGAACTGCTCGTGGAGGCGCTGTCCGGGTGGGCGTCCGGCGACATTCAGGCGACACCGCAGGACGAGAGCCGGGCCACCTTCACGTCTTTGGTCAAGAAACAGGACGGCGAGATCGACTGGACCGACGATGCCACGCGGATCGCGAGGATGGTGCGCGCATACGAGCCTTGGCCCGGCACATTTACCCACTGGAACGGTAAGCTGCTCAAGATACTCGGGGCGACCGCGATGGCTGGTGATGCTCCGCCCGGCCAAGTCGTCGGACTGGACGACGGTGGAATCGGTATCGGCACTGCCGACGGCCTTCTGTCGGTCACCGGCCTCCAGATTGAAGGAAGGCGTCCATCCGACGCGCAAGACTTCGTTCGAGGCTACCCGGACTTCGTGGGGGCCGAGCTAGGTTGTTCGATTTGAACTCATTGAGCCGGACGGTGCCCGTTTGCATTGAACCAATTGAACACCGTGCCCATGGTGCATCCGTCCAAGTCGACGACAGATTCTCACCAGCCCTAGTGGATACTCCATCTGCTGGCAAACGTCACCAGCCCCAACTTGCGGGCAACCGCTAGTGAGGCGTCGTTGGACCAGGACGTGCTGTACAGCGGAACGCGACCGGAGGCTCGAATCGCCAGCGCCCACCCAGCGGTAACTCGCGGACCGAATCCACGCCCTCGAAACACCGCTGCAGTTTCCAGACCGGCTTCGGCCGCTGCGTCGGATCGCCATGCGCTAAAGCAGGCGCTTACGGCGTATCCTCCCTCCACAAATGCGACAATCGGCGTTCGGATTGGGATTTCGCTTTCCTTCCAACCCGTGAAGTGATGGTCTAGCGACTCTATGTCCTCAATGAAGACCGTCCCGGAAGGTTGAACGACCTCCTCCGGGAACGTGAAGGCCGGTCCCGTGTCAAGCTTCCCTCGAAGCAACGACAGATACCTCTCCGCGTATACAGGGGCAACCCGAAAGTCCGAAACCGCCGGCTCTTCCGCTGCAAGACCGTTTAGTTCTTCAGCGATATTTTGCGGCACGTCCGATCGCACAGCCCAAGCACAGGTCTCCTTCCCGCGCAAGAGGCGGAAGAGTGGACCCCGCCATGGTTCCTGACCACGCGTCCCGCTGATGCGGCCGTCGCCCGTAAGCACGAACTGATTCCGCAAGTGGAATTCGGGCAAGTTCACAGTAGAATGCAAGGGAATCTAGACCCTGTGATGTTCACTACTTGTAGGCAAAAAACTCCAACCGTCGTTCAATAAAGGTGTGACGTTGTTGCCTGTCGTAGATCCCCTGCCAACATACTGAGTCTGAGCAGACAGGTGCCAAGTACAGGAATCGGATTGAATCTCAGGACGAAGGACATCTCGCCTACTTCAACAACTTGGAGGCTAGCTCGACAAAGTCGTCCACGATGATATCTGGCTGATACTCCGAGACTTCCGTGGGGAGTCCGTACCTGTCGACGTACGCGGCCCTGAAGCCGCATGCCTGGGCCCCAAGGATATCGAACGAGTGCGCGGCAACCATCATGATCTCCCCGGGCTCACATCCCAGCCGCTGTACGGCCTTCCGGTAGATCCCCGGTGAAGGCTTGAACGCTCCAACTTGGTCCACCGATATGATGGCGTCGAACGTTATCGGGACGTTGTTGCCCAGTAACTCCTCCAAGTACCACTGTTCCCCATTCGAGAGTGCCACCAGCCTGTATCGCTCCGACAGCATACGCAAACCTTCAATAGCGTCGTCGAAAGGCTGCAGCCCCTTGTATGCCTCCATGAACTCCCGGACCGCTTCGTCGGCGTAGCTGACGTTGTGCTTCTTCAGGCAGTATACGAACGCACGGCGGCAGGTCTCGAGGTAGCCGCTGTGTCCCAGCATCAACAACGTGTCCTGGTACTGCTCGATGCGCTGCCGGTCACGCCAATCGGCGTACAACGCTTCGCCCGGCATCCTGGAGCCATGCGCCGCGAGAGATTCTTCAACAGGCCCCGTCAGACTGCCAGTGAGGTCCATCACGGTGCCAAAGATGTCGAATGCAAGGTACTTTACCCGGGTAAGACTCTCGTCAGCCATGTGATAGTCCCTCAAAGTGGGTGTCTGATAAGCCAATTGAACCTTTCGTGGTGAGCTTGTGGAACCGGGGTTCGAGTCCTGCTTACCGTGTCTTCTGGAGCGCCCCTACACTTCCTCCCACGCAGGTGATGGCCGAAGGTAACCACGCAACAGCAGGCTGACCGGCAGAATAGCCGCCGTGAACAGCCCCAGGAGGCCCATGCTGACTCGGATGCTGAACATGTCCGCGAGCCGACCGAATAGCAGCGGAGCGGCAAACGCCCCTATCTCGTTGGTGGTATAAAAATACCCGTACATGCGACCCCGGCGGGCCTGCGGTGCGAAGATCGCGACAGTCGCGTAGAGCGACGACGACGTACCGTTCAACCCGATGCCCAGCAGCACCATGAGAGGCGCCATCGCCAGCATCGGAGCGTAGATCGTCGCGACCAGGAATACGGCCGCCGACGCCTTTGTTATCCACACGATGCTGATGAGGCCATGCCGTTCGCTGAACCACCCGCATATGTACTTGCCGAACGCCCCTCCTGCCAGCAGCAGGATGAGCATGATGAAAATCTCCGTACTCTCCATCCCCCTGTCATCGAGGATGAAGGGCACGAAAGTCAGCGCCGCCGCCCGTATCGCGGAATCGACGAATCCCACGACGCTGAGGACCTTGAAACCGGTGCTCGGCTTGTCGGTCCCGTCGTGGGCGTCCGCCGGTTTCGATTCGACCGACTCCGCCCTGCCGATATCGACGCTGCGCTTGATGAACATCGAAGCGAGAAAGAACGCAATCGCTCCGACGCCGATGACCAGCATCGTCCCGCGCCAGCCGTAGGATACGGCCACCACGAGGGCGATGGCGGGCGCGGCCATCTTGCCGAGGTCGCCCGCGAAGTTCACTGTGCCCACTGCCGTCGCTCTGGCCTTGCTGTCGTAGGCGCGAGAGACGATGCCCGACGCCAGTGGGTGTTGTGTGCCGCCTCCCAGCCCCCCAAGAATCGTGAACGCCAACAGCAGAAAAAAGCTCGGTGCGAGAGACATAGCGATCAGCCCCGCCGCCACCCAGAGGTTTCCGCCCACCAGCAGCCAGAACTCCCCGACCCTGTCCGCCATGAAGCCCACGGGCACCTGTAGGACGGCCATCGCCGCCGCGTACAGCGACTTGAGCATGGCCACTTCCGTGAAGGTCAGGTTGAGGTCGTCCTTGATCAGAGGCAACAGCGGCGCGTACAACGCAAAGAACAGATCGCTCCACACGTGCGTTGCCGAGGCGAATAACAGCGTGCGGCGCGCCTGCGGCCCTCTCGTCCAGAACCGCAGAGGGTTAATCATTGAGCGTCCCGGC
>JAPOPA010000081.1 GCA_026713145.1 Chloroflexota bacterium | reverse complement strand
GGACGCGCTGAAAGAGAGGCTGAAGGACGCCAGTGCAAAGCTGTTGGAGCGTCGATCGCTGCGAATCGCCCCGGATCGGGACGATAAGGTACTCACCTCATGGAACGGACTCATGCTCGCGGCCTTCGCCGAGGCTTCGGTCGTTCTCAACCGTCACGACTACCGCGAGGTGGCCGAGGCGAACGGTGCGTTCCTGCTCGATCAGCTCGTGGACGAATCGGGGCGCCTTCTCCGCACCTACAAGGACGGGCGAGCGAAGCTCTATGGGTATCTTGAAGACTACGCATTCCTTATCGACGGCTTGCTGCTGCTGCACGAGGCAACGTTTGGAGAACGATGGCTAAAGGGTGCGACCGAACTGGGCCGGTCAATGGTCGAACTGTTCTGGGATGAGACTTCTCAACAGTTCTACGACACTGGGTCCGACCATGAGGATCTCGTCATACGCCCCCGCGACCTGACCGACAACGCGGCACCCGCTGGAAGCTCCATGGCGGTGAGCGTACTGCTCAGACTAGCCGTCCTGACGGGTGATTCGGCCTATAATTCGCGGGCGTCCACATCGCTGCGCTCGGCGCACGCTGTGATGCAGCGCTTCCCGACGGCAGCGGGCCATTGGCTTGGAGCCCTGGACTTCTATCTCTCCAAGACGAAGGAGATCGTGATCGTGGGTGAGCGGGATGACCGCGCCACGACAGGCCTCGTCCGCGAGGTTTTTCGCAATTATCTGCCCAACAGAGTCTTCATTGGAACGTCAGGCGAGGTTAGCGGCGACGGCTTAGACCTACCCCTGTTGCAGGACAGGCATTTGGCCAACGGCAGGCCGACCGCATACGTGTGCGAGAACTACGTCTGCCAGCTCCCTGTGAATGACGCGGGCGACCTCGCGAAGCAACTGGTCAACTAGCAATCTAGGGCCAGCGCAGCTTGTTGCCGTCGTAGGCCCGTTCGAGGAACGTGGTTGTGAAGGCCGAATTGTAGTCGAAGGGCTGCGGCAACGCTTCGAACTTGAGCAGGTGATCGTAGAGCGCCTTCCACTGCTCGTCCGTCATCTGTCCGAGGCCTCGTTCATCTGTGACTGGACTCGTGGCGTCCGCTAGCTCAGTATCCAGCATGAAGGCCTGGTGAGCGCGGTCTTCCTTTGGTGCGTACTTCAAGATTATGTCGAGCGTGTCTTCGCGGTTCTCCAAGGCATATTCGGCGGCCTTGAGCGTTGCCCGGAGGAAGCGGTCGAGAACGTCGCTCGACTCCGATGCGTAGGCGTCGGTCGTGATGTAGGTGAGGCCCATATTGGGTACGTCGAAGTCGGCAGGGTCCCAGAGAACTACTTCGTGACCGAGCTTGCGAATTATGTTTGGCTCGTTTGACTTGAACACGGCCAGGACATCGACCCTTCCCTCGGTCAGGACGCGCGGGTCGAATCCGACCTGCACCTCGTTGATCTTTCCCCGGTCGACTCCTGCGGTCTCAAGCATAGCCAGGTAGTCGGGCGGGACGGAGATTTTGTAGCCAAAATTGCGGCCCTCCCAGTCGTCAAGTTTGGTGACACCGGAGTCCTTCAGGGCAATGTAGGCCTGCTGTCCCTTCTGTCCGAACAGCGCGATTGCGACGATGGGAAGCTCCGGATCGGAGCGCCGCTTGAGGACGGAAGTGGCGGCAGCCGTGGTGACGTGGACATCGCCGGCGACCAGGAGCTTGAGGTGCTCCCCGCTGCTGGCGTGGCGAATCTCGACATCGAGGTCCTGCTCGGCGAAATAGCCCTGTTCCTGTGCGACGTAGGCGGCGACGAAGGGCAGGTTGGCCTGCGGCTTGAAGCCGGCCATGAAGACTACCTTGTCGAGGGGAGCATCTACATCGTCGTCGCCGCAAGCGATGGAAAGTGCGGCCACGGCGAGCATGAGCAGGAGGAAGGCGCGAATCATGCCTCGAATTCTACACGATTGATATCGGAGGGGGCAGGGGCTGGCAGTGGCACCCGTTGCTGAGTGGCGATGCGGAGTTTCTCGACGGGTTTGGCGGGTCAGACAGGGGTGCGCGAGTAGGAGTTCATCAGGGAGTCAGACTAAAATTTGAGGGACATTACGGGACATTTCGTGACAATTAAAAGATTATTGTCAAGTTAAGTGCCTTGTGGATTTCGCGGATGTCTCTATCGATTGGCTGATCGTTTCCGTGCATATGTCCATAATAGAGCATGTGTTCGTTTTTGTCAATAGAGATGACGAAAGGAAGAGTAATGCATGCTCGACTACAACCCCGGCCCTGATTGCTGCGAGTCGTGCCAGAAGAGGACGCGCCGTTCGATCAGGGCCGTGATGCCGGTCAGTCCGAGGCCGATGCACGCCAGGACGGCGATGGCGGAGAAGAGGGTCGGCATGTCGATATTGTGGTGGGCAACGATTATGACACTTCCAAGTCCGCGGTCGCCGGTGAACCACTCCCCCACCACCGCACCGATGACCGAAAGGGGGACGGCAATTCGAAACGCCGCGAAGAGGTACGGCAGCGCGCTCGGCACCCTAAGTTTGAAAAGGACATGTGCTTGACCGGCGTCGAGGAGTCGAAAGAAATCCATCGTGGTGGGGTTTACCGAGCGCAGTCCAATGAAGGTATTGACCATGACTGGGAAGAAGGTGATGAGGGCGGCGATCATCATCTTTGGGAACGAACCGAAGCCGAACCAGATGACGAATAACGGGGCTATGGCGACAATCGGCGTCACTTTGATAAGCAGCGCGATGGGGTAGACCGTCCGCTCCAACAGCCGGGAGTGGGCCATGACTCCCGCCGCGACAACGGCGACCACGGTGCCCATGGCGAATCCGCCGAGTGATTCGTATAGCGTAATCAGACCATGAAACAGGAAGTAGCCGAGGTCGCCTGTCAGGCGCGACCACACAGCACTCGGCGTCGGCACCAGGTACTCGGCGACGCCGCTGACGCGGACTATCACTTCCCACAGGGCTCCAACTGCCGCAAGCGTGATGATGGGGAAGAACCCGCGACGCGCAAAGCGACTCAGGTTGGCGAAGTGTCGGCTCTGCGGGGAAGAGCCGCCTACGGGCATGGTGTCGTTTTGGGCAGGCTTAGACTGCAAGAGGCTCACGCCTTGCTCCCTTGAGCAGGCCCCGCATGAGTGCAGTGTAGTCCGCGAATTCCTGCGACTCCTCAATGAACTGCAGCCTCGGGCGCGACAATTCGATGTCGACCACATCGACAATCTCTCCGGGACGGGGCGACAGCACGATCACGCGGTCGGACAGCATGACTGCTTCGACGATGCTGTGGGTGACGAATAAGACGGTCGTTGGGCGCCCCTCCCAGATGCGGAGGAGTTCGTACCCCATGTCGGGGCGGGTGATCTCGTCGAGGGAGCCGAACGGTTCGTCCATGAGGAGGATTCGCGGCCTCGCCGCGAGGGCCCTTGCGAGGGCGACTCGCTGTTTCATGCCACCGGATAGCTGGTAGGGATAAGAGTCGTGAAAGCCGCCAAGTCCGACGGTGTCCAGTAATTCGTCCACATCCCTATTCTTGTCGTCACCGTCGGCGTCGCGGTTGAGTTCGAATGACAAGCTCACATTCTCGGCTGCGGTTCGCCATGGGAGGAGGGCCGCGTCCTGGAACACCGCTCCAAATAACCGTTGATGTCGAGCTTCGTAAGGAGTTGCATGGTCGATACGGACGGTCCCATGCGTCGGCGTCAGGAGGTCTCCGACTATGCGGAGCAGGGTAGTCTTGCCGCACCCGCTCGGCCCGATGATGGAGACGAACTCGCCTTCGTAGATTTCGAGGTCGATGTCCGTGAGCGCGGTGACGCGAGCGTCGCCATTCCCATACTCGTGGGTTAGTCCGCGGAACGTGACGTGAGGCTTGCGGTTCTCAACCACACTCTGTTCCCAGTCGCCGCGGCCCATTGTTTCCTCGCTTTACTCCGGATCCTGGCTGGCCCGCCTTGAGAAACCCCCGTACTGCATCCTCGCCTTGGCGAGCACGACGGCCCCGACGGCGAGCACACCCAGCGCCCCGGCTACTTCCTGTCGCGCCAACCATGCTAACAGGGCCGTGGCCAGGAACAGCAAACCACCCGTAAAGCCGGCATTGCGGGTGGTGAAGAGGACGATCAAGCCCGCGGGAATTCCGGCAAGGAGTCCGAAAGGGGCCAGGCCGGCCGTCGTGCCGATTGCGGTCGCCATGCCCGTCCCGCCGGACCGTTTGCCGATCGCGGGGAATATGTGCCCGAGGACGACGGCGATTGCTGCGGGCAGGGGCGCCCATGGTGGGAGGTCCAGCGCCAGCAGCGGCGCGGTTGCGGTTGCCCCTTTCGCGACATCCAGAGCGAATACGGCAACGCCGTACCTGGGGCCGATTTCGCGGTAGACGTTCGCGGCGCCCGGGTTCCTGGTGCCGACTGAGCGGATGTCTACTCCGGCGATGCGGGCTACTATGTCGCCGAAGGGGGCCATACCCAACAGGTAGGATGCAAGGGTCCAAACGGCAATTGTCGCAATGTCAGTCATGGCTTGTTAATTCGAGCGTTAGGTGGCGGGTGGTTGGCAAGCTCTTGCTAACCAATACTCCGCAAGTCGTGTTTGATGGACGGGATGGGAACCTGAGAGACGGAGTCGACGCCCTGTTTGACGCGCCGTTGAAGTGAGTATCTTCATCTGCGAGAATACCCGTCGCGTTCGCGCACAGTTCGTATAGTACAGTTCCAAACAAGGAAAGAAAACATGACCACTAACCCTACAGTCGATCCTACCCTTATCAGCACGCTACGATGGCGAAGCATAGGACCGCATCGCGGCGGCAGAGTCGTCGCGGTTGCAGGCCACCCGACGGAGCAAGCGACGTTCTACTTCGGGGCCTGCGCCGGTGGAGTGTGGAAGTCGGACGACGGGGGGACGTACTGGCAAAACATCTCCGATGGCTACTTTACTTCCGCCGCCGTCGGGGCCATTGCCGTTTCGATGTCGGATCCCGCCGTCATCTTCGCGGGCACGGGCGAGGCCTGCACGAGGGGAAATGTCTCCGCAGGGGACGGCGTCTACCGCTCCACTGACGGGGGCCGGAGCTGGGCTCACGTAGGTCTGGAGGCCACAAAGCACATCTCGCGCGTTCGGATACATCCCACGAATCCGAACGTGGTATATGTCGCCGCCTTGGGGGATATCTTTGGTGACAGCACGGAGCGCGGGGTCTTTCGCTCGACGGACTGCGGGGACTCGTGGGAGCGCGTTCTCTTCGGGGACGAGAAATCAGGCGCGGCAGATCTGACGATGGACCCGAACAATCCTCGCATAATGTTCGCGACCCTGTGGGAGGCGCGACGCAAACCATGGAATTTTTCGTCCGGTGGACCGGGCAGCGCGATCTATCGCACCACTGACGGTGGCGACACGTGGGAGAATATCACGGAGAACAAGGGACTACCCGGGGGTATCAAGGGGCGCATGGGCGTTGCCGTGTCTCCCGCGAAGGATGGCCGCGTATGGGCCATCATCGAGGCCGAGGGTCGGGGTCTCTACCGCTCCGACGACCTGGGTGAGACGTGGGAGCTTGTATCGGACGATCCCAAGCTCATCCAGCGACCGTGGTACTACTGCCACGTTTTTGGTGATCCACAGGACTCAGAGACCGTTTGGGTGCTGAACCTCAAGTGCTGGAAGTCTACCGACGGAGGGAGCACGTTCACCGAGGTGTCGATGCCCCATGGGGATAACCACGATCTGTGGATCGACCCCACGAACACGAAGCGCATGATTCAAGGCAACGACGGCGGCGCGTGCGTGTCCTTCAACGGAGGGGACTCGTGGTCGACGATCTACAACCAGCCGACGGCGCAGTTCTACCGGATGGACGCCGACAACGAGTATCCGTACCGGATATACGCCACCCAGCAGGACAACAGCGCGATCAGCACGCCCAGCCGCGACATCGAAAAGGGGGCGATCCTCTATGCTGACAGCTACTTTGTTGGAAGCTCGGAGAGCGGGCAGATCGCTGTCCATCCCGACGACTCCAGCGTTGTGTTCTCAGGCGCGATCGGCAGCTCGTCGGGCGGCGGCGATGCCCTGCACCGCTATGACCACAAGACCGGTCAGAGCAAGATCGTGTCTGTGTGGCCGGAGTTCGTCTACGGCCAGGGCGTGAAGGACCACAAGCATAGATTCCAGTGGACGTATCCCATCGTCTTCTCGCCCCACGACTCGGGCACTCTGTACGTCGCCGCCGAGACCGTGTTCCGTTCCACGAACGAGGGACATAGCTGGGAGTCGATCAGCCCCGACCTTACGCGAAACGACCGCTCGAAGATGGAGGCTTCCGGAGGACCGATCACGAAGGACACGACATTCGTGGAGAATTTCGGCACAATATTTGCCTTCGTCGAGTCTCCCCATGAGCCGGGTGTGTTCTGGGCGGGTTCCGACGACGGACTCGTCCACATCTCCCGCGACGGTGGAGAGAACTGGGACAACATCACGCCGCCAGACCTGCCCGAGTGGTCCACCATAGCGATTATAGAACTTTCCTCACACGATCCGGCGACCGCGTACATTGCCGCGCACCGCTACCGACTGGCCGACAACACTCCCCTGCTCTTCAAGACTAATGACTACGGGAAGACCTGGCAGTGCATTACCGACGGTTTACCGGAGCAAGAGTACACGTGGGTCATTCGAGCCGACACCGAGAGGGAAGGTCTGCTCTACGCGGGGACCGAACTCGGCGTTCACGTCTCATTCGACGACGGCGAGTCGTGGCAGTCGCTGCAGGGCAACTTGCCCGTAGTCTCCGTCCACGACATGAAGATTCGCGGCAACGAGCTTGCGGTAGCCACGCACGGACGCTCGTTCTGGATTCT
>JAPOPA010000016.1 GCA_026713145.1 Chloroflexota bacterium | reverse complement strand
TTAGTATCACCTTGCGGTTGGCCCGGTTCCGAAGTTCCATTACAAGGCGCTTGCTGCGCGGCTCCGACTACTCCCGTTTTAGGGTTATGCCGTCGAGCCTTTTGTTCTTGACGTGCGCCGCGATCTTTTCGATCAGCGCTGCCTTGTTGACTTGGTAAGGCAGCTCTGTCACGACGATCTGCATCCGATTCGAGCGCTTCATCGGCTCGATTTCGGCTACTGCGCGGGTGATGATCTGGCCGCGCCCCGTCGTGTAGGCGTTCATGATGCCCTCGCGGCCCATGATCGTTGCGCCGGTCGGGAAGTCCGGACCTGGGACGAACTGCATCAACTCTTCATCTGTCGCCGACGGATGGTCGACGAGGTGGATGACGCCGTTACAGACCTCATCGGGATTGTGCGGTGGAATGTTCGTCGCCATGCCCACCGCGATTCCAGCCGCCCCATTCACCAACAGATTCGGGAGACTAGCCGGAAGCACGACTGGCTCATGCAGCGACCCGTCAAAGTTGTCTACGAAGTCGACCGTCTCCTGGTCGAGGTTCGCCAGCATCTCCTCTGCGGCAGCGCTCAAGCGTACCTCCGTGTAGCGCATCGCCGCCGGCGGGTCATTGTCTACGCTCCCGAAGTTGCCCTGCCCGTCGATGAGCGGCACTCGCAGCGAGAAATCCTGTGCAAGACGCACCATCGCGTCGTACACCGCCCCCTCTCCGTGCGGGTGGTACTTGCCCAATACATCACCCACGAGCCTTGCGCTCTTGCGGTATGATGAGTTCGGACGCATTCCCATCTCGTGCGCCGCATAGAGGATCCGTCGCTGAACGGGCTTGAGTCCGTCCCGGACGTCCGGCAACGCCCGACCCACGATGACCGTCATCGCGTAGGTCAGGTACGAACTGCGCATCTCCTCTTCGAGGCCGTGCGGGCGGATGTGTCCAAACTGGGACTTGGTTACCATGTAGGGCTCCTGTTTGACCGGCCATAGCGGGGGCAACGCCGGTTGAGAATGCGTTTCACAGAGCGCTAAGGTGTTCTTGAAAAACGTATAGATAGTATACCATATTTCGCTTGTTTTCGTATTGTGCATCGTAGCTGTGAAAGCCGACGCCAAGTCGTATACTGAAGGACAGTTCAACCCGGTCGACGAAGCGGCACTTCTAGGCAGGAGGGACACCATGGCGAAGCGAATGGGCGGAGGCGATTACCTTTACGAATCGGTAGACAACTGGTGCAGGATTGACATCCCTGGCGTCGTCTCGGACGTCGCTACCGACTCGAACGACAACGTCTACCTGGCGGTACGCACCGCCCAGGATTTCGACGCCAACACAGGGGCCATCCTCGTCTTCGACCCCGACGGAAACCACCTCAACACCTTCGGCGGGGACAAACTTCGCACGCCGCACGGACTGTGGATCACGCCCGACGATACGCTCTATCTCGCCGACACCTTCGATCACTGCATCCGCACGTATTCTACGAGCGGCGACCCCGGCATGATTCTGGGAGTCCCCGGCGAGCCGGGTCCCGCCGGCTGTCCATTCAACCGGCCGACATTGGCCGTACCTTCTCCCGTCTCGGACGACCTATTCGTGTCCGACGGCTACCGGCAAAATCGCGCCCACCGCTTCAGCCCTGCCGGAAGCGACCCGGCCGCAGCCGCCAAGTACCAACATCTCAAGCGTGGCTGGGAAAACTCCGGGATGGAACTCACCGCCTCGTGGGGCAAGGGCGACCTGAACTACCATGACGACCTCTCTTGGGGCTCGACAGAGACACACGGCACCGGCCCGGGCGAGTTTCTCCTGCCACACGGTATAGCCGTAGACGGCGAGGACCGGGCATACATCATGGATCGGTCAAACGATCGCATCCAGATTTTCGACCGCGACGGCAACTACCTCACAGAGTGGAGCATTCCGAGCCCCAACCAGGGATTCTTCGACGTCGACGGATTCATGCACGTCCCCGGAGGAGGGCTGATCTATGTTCTTGCCCCCGACGGTACCGAGGTTGCCGTTTGGGGAGAGAGAGGCCATGAACCTTGGCAGTTCATCGGCGGGTCCCACGGCCTCTGGATCGACTCGCACGGCGATATCTACGTCGCTCAGGTCGGCATAGAAAACGCCATCAACAAGTTCGCTCGAATTTAGGTCGGAAGAGCTTACTGGACTGGCTGGACTTAAGCGCACATATGTACTATACTAGGCGGCAGTGGTCATTAGACCCTGGGGCTGCTGCCTGTCCCCTAGCTCTACGATAACGCGGGAAATGCAACAAAATGCAACGGGATGCAACAAATTAGGCAAAATTCTCCGCCGGACAGGTGCATACCGTCCCCGATCTAGACCTCTCACAATAGCTCATCGAACCCACCCTTGATGCGGCCGTGTCACCCGGTCCGATCGACAGATCTGGTGCGTTCCTTTCGAACTCTCCCTCGTTTGACCGCTCGAAGTGATTCGAGTAACGTTGACCCATGACCAAGTCGTACGCCATGGCCCTGGACCTCAAGGACGACCCGGCCCTGATTGAGCAGTACATTGAGCATCACCGGGCCGTCTGGCCGGAGGCGCTCGAAAGCTTGAAGCGTCTCGGCATCGAGAAGATGAAGATATTCCTGTCAGGGCGCAGACTCTTCATGTACGTCGAGGTCCCCGACGAGTTCAACTTCCCAACGGACCTGACAAGGTACACCGAAGAACCGCGTGCCCGGGAGTGGGACGAGTTCATGCGTGGCTTCCAGGAGAAGGTCCCTGCCGCGATGCCCGACGACTGGTGGGCGCAGATGGAGCAGGTGTGGGACCTGTACGACTGGCCGAGGGATGACTAGGGCAGGGGAGCGCACAGTGAATGATTCGGTTCCCGCGATAGACAGTCACCAGCACTTCTGGGACATCGACAGGCTCGAATATCCGTGGATGCCGGAGGGCGACAACGTCCTGCGGCGCAGCTACCTGCCCGAGCACCTGGCCCCGCACCTCGAACGTGCGGGGATATCCAGGACCGTCGTCGTGCAGGCCCAGATGACCATGTCCGAGGCCGACCTCCTGTTCGACCTAGCCGCGAGTACGGAATCCATCGCTGGCGTCGTCGCGTGGGTAGACCTGACCGACGAGAACGTAGGGGCCACGCTCGACCGGATGCAGGGGATGCCGAAGTTCGTCGGCGTCCGTCACCAGGTACACGATGAGCCGGACGAGCGGTGGCTTCTCCGAGACGACGTTGTCCGGGGCCTACGCGAGCTCGCGACACGTGAGCTTGCCTACGATCTCCTGCTGCGACCGCCACACCTCAAGCACATCGTGGAACTGGCGGACAGGGTCCCCGACCTGCGAATGGTCGTCGACCATATCGCCAAGCCGGAGATCGCCGACGGTCGTATGGACCCGTGGGCCGAGGACATCGCCAGGGTCGCGGAGATCCCTGGCCTGTACTGCAAGGTCTCCGGCATGGCCACGGAAGCCAACCCTGACACGTGGCAGTCACAGATCGTCCCCTACGTCGCCCACGTGATCGAGTGCTTCGGATACGACCGGCTCATGTGGGGCAGCGACTGGCCCGTGTGCCTCCTCGTCGACGGCTACGAGGCCATCAAAGACGGCGCGGTCTCGGCGGTTGGGGACATAACCAGGGACGACTACGCCAAGCTGATGGGCGGAAACGCGTCCCGGTTCTACCGGTTGACATAGAGCGTGACGATGCCGCCGAAGCCACAGCGCACGAAACGCCTCCCCATCTATCGCAATGCCGGGTTCCTCTTCGACACCATCGGCGAGGCGGCGGACGTGTTCGCGCGGGAGGAGGAGTACCCCCAGAGCGCCGACCGTTTCTCCTACAGTCGCTACGGCAACCCGAACGTCGCTGAGACCGAGGAGCAGCTTGCGGAGATCGAGGGCGCGCAGTGGGCCGTCCTTACGGCTTCTGGTATGGCGGCAATCGACACCGCCCTCTCGGCCTTCCAACTCGGCGATCAGACCGGCCCGTGGCTCTTCTTCAGCGAGCTCTACGGCGGAACGAATGACTACATCGAGAACGTCCTCATAGGAAGGCGGGGCATCGACGCCGTGCGCTTCCATCCGGAGGAGTGCGAGGAGCAGTACGATCTCGACCGGCTGGAGGATCTGCTCGACAACGTGGAACCATCACTCCTGTACTTCGAGCCGGTAACGAACCCTCTGCTCATCGTCTCGGACGGCGGCGGGATCATCGAACTGGCGAAGGAGCGGGGCATACCCGTCATCGTGGACAACACCTTCGCGACCTCCCGCCTCTGGCGACCGCTGGAGCACGGGGCTGACATCGTCGTCCACAGCGCTACCAAGTACTTGGGCGGGCACGGCAACCTCACTGCCGGCGTCGTGTGTGGGAACGATTCCGCCATCCGCAAGGACGCCATGCTCTACCGCAAGTACGTAGGCAACACCCTCAGCCCCGACGATGCCTACCGCCTCAACACCCAGTCACGGACGTTCGCCCTGCGGTTCGCCGCGCAGTGCCAGAACGCCTCCAAGCTGGCAACGGCACTGTCCGGCCATCCCGCCGTCGAGCGCGTCCGATATCCCGGTCTCGAGTCCCACCCGACACACGATGAGGCCGCAAAGATGTTCGAGGGTCGTGGCTACGGCGCGATGATTAACGTCGATTTCAAGGGTGGACGCGCCGCGGCGGACGCCTTCGTCGAGGCCGTCTCTGACACGATCTCCTACGTCCCGACCCTTGGCGACCCAACGACTATCATGCTCCACGTCGCCACCGTCTGGGGCGAGAAGCGGTTCCCCTATCCGGGTATGGTCCGCATCTCCGTCGGCTTCGAGCCCTATGACCATTTGGAGTCGGGCGTCCTTCGGGCTTTGGACGAGGTGGCGGAGCGGGCGTAAACGGCTAGGCGCCGATTGCGTTACAGTGCCATTCCTGCTTTAATTCGTGCCAGTCAATTTCCCACGCAATGAGGTGTATCCGTGACCACAACCTATGAGCCGAACGTAGTCCTATCCGAGGTCGAGTTTACGACCATCGGCAAGCGACCCATCCGCCACGACGGCGCAGACAAGGTTACAGGCGTCGCCAAGTACGGTGCCGACCAGTACCCGACGGGGTTGCTCTTCGGGAAGGTTCTTCGGAGTCCGCACGCGCACGCGGTCATCAAGTCGATTGACACAAGCAAGGCGGAGGCCCACCCCGGCGTGCGAGCGGTTACAACCGCCGCCGACTTCCCTCAGGATGGTGAACACGAGGACCTGCGCGAGTCCCTGATGGCGAGCAAGAAGGTGCTCTACAAGGGCCATCCCATAGCGGGAGTGGCGGCGAACACCATCCACGACGCCGAGGAGGCCCTGGAACTCATCGAGGTGGAGTACGAGCTGATCCCGTCCGTCATGACCGCCCCCGAGGCGCTCGCTGACGGCGCACCGATCCTCCACGAGAAGAACCGCTCCGAGTACCACGGCGACGACAACGACACGCCGACAAATATCGAGGAGTACATCCACCACGTCAAGGGCGACGTCGAAGAGGGTTTCGCCCAGGCCGATTTCATCATCGAGCGGACCTTTGACACTGCCACCGTGCACCAGGGATACATCGAGCCCCAAAACGCTACCGTCCACTGGAAGAAGGACGGGCGCGTCCACATCTGGTGCAGTACGCAGGGGCCGGTGGAAGTCCGTGACGGCACCGCCAATGCGCTCGGCGTCTCCGAGTCGGAAGTGGTGCTGACCCCGCAGGAAATCGGTGGCGGCTTTGGAGGGAAGTTCGAGCCCTACGGAGCGCCGCTGGCGGCATATCTGTCGCGTAAAACCAACCGGCCCGTGAAGATTATCATGACTCGCACCGAGGACCTCGAGGCCACCGGCCCCACGCCCGGTTCGCACATCGTGATCAAGATGGGCGCGACGAAGGAGGGCAAGCTCACGGCGGCAAAGGCGATGCTCGCCTATGAGTCAGGCGCATACGCCGGCTCGATGATCGGGCCGGGCTGCATGTGCGTGTTCGATCCTTACGATGTTGAACACGGCGACATCGAGGGCTTTGGTCTCTACGTCAATAACCCCTCCACGAACGCCTACCGCGCGCCCGGCGCGACCAACGCCGAGTTCGCTGCAGAGACTGTGGTCGATGAGCTTGCGGAGAAGATCGGCATCGACCCGCTCGAGTTCCGTCTCATGAACGCGGCGAAAGAGGGTACCCGGCGCATCGACGGGCCCGTGTTCCCGGCCGTCGGGCTCGTAGAAGTTGTCGACGCGATGAAGTCCCATCCGCACTACGACGCGCCGTTGGAGGGCCCCAACACGGGTCGCGGCGTGGCAGTCGGATGGTGGATCAACGGAGGTGGCCCGTCCAGCGTCAATATCAACGTCCATTCGGACGGCACGTGCAGCCTCGTCGAGGGGTCGCCGGACATCGGCGGGACGCGAACGTCCATCGCCATGCAGGCCGCCGAGGTGCTTGGTATTCCCGCAGAGGACATCCGCCCGATGGTCGTCAGCACGGACGAGATCGGCTTCACCGCAGGAACGGGCGGGAGCCGCGTGACATTCGCCACAGGTTTGGCGGCCCACGACGCCGCGCAGGACGTGAAGCGCCAGATGATCGACCGCGCCGCCCTGATTTGGGACGTTGAGCCAGACTCGGTCGAGCTCGTGGATGGGGTGTTCCGGTCGAAGGTGGACTCGGAGCTTTCAATGAGCTTCAAGGAGCTCGCGGGACAGATCGGCGGCACCGGCAGCCCCATCGTCGGGCGAGCCGCAGTCGACGCGGCGGGCGTAGGCTCGGCATATTGCGGAAACATCGTCGATGTGGAAGTTGACCCGGAGACGGGGAAGGTGAGCATACTGCGCTTCACGACCGTTCAGGACGTGGGCAAGGCCGTCCATCCGAGCTACGTCGAGGGACAGATGCAGGGCGGCAGCGCCCAGGGCATCGGGTGGGCCCTCAACGAGGAATACTACATGACCGGCGACGGTCGCATGGCGAATAGCACGTTCCTCGACTACCGGATGCCGGTCGCCAACGACCTGCCGATGATCGACACCGTAGTCGTCGAGGTGGCCAACCCCGGCCATCCATTCGGAGTGCGCGGCGTCGGCGAGGTGAACATCGTCCCGCCTCCCGCGGCCATCGCCAACGCCATCTACCAAGCCGTCGGCGTTCGCATGGAGAAGCTCCCGATGAATCCCGTAAACGTCATGCAGTCGCTGTGGAGTCAGAACGGCGGATAACCGGCTTTATTCGCGTATAGCGGCATCAACAATCTCTCCCCCGCCGGGGGAGAGATGCAGAGAGGGGGGTCTTCAAGACCCCCCTCTCTTGTACAAATGGCCCTACGCTATCCGCATCCTCTGCGGTGACCCCCTTCACGCCCTACCGGTAGTAGTGCGCCACCGTCTCTTCGGCCTTAGTCTTCGCCTCGACCAGCGACGGCTGACCGTTCTTGTTGGCCTCCGCCGCTCGCTGGAAGGCGGGCACGAGCTGGTCCGGCGTCTCGACGACTTCCGTGTGCGCGCCGAGTCCCTCCGCCACCTTGGCGTACTCGCCTCCGAAGGCGTTCGTCCCGTACTTCTTGCTCGAATACGGCATATGGCTGTCGTAGTGTGTCATCACGCCGTTGTTTAGGACGATCGTCATTAGGCCGATCTCCGCCCGCGTGGCCGTCTCGATGTCCAGTCCGGCCATACCGAACGCGGCGTCCCCCATCACGTTGATGACCTGCCTCTCTGGCATGGCCAACTTCGCTCCCAGTGCCAGCCCGAGGCCGTAACCAAGCTGTGTCGACTTGCCCCATCCTATGTAGGAATGAGGCGTGTTGGATGGCCAGAACGGGACGAACTGCTCCCGCGGGTACCCGGAGTCGTGCGTCACGATCGAGTTGTCCGGGTCGACCACCTTCTTGAGCTCAGTGAGCACCCTGTATGGGCTGATCGGCAGTTCGTCGGAGGTCAGATGCGGCCCCCACTCCTTCATGAACTCAGCCTTGACCGTCGCCACCTCCTCGATCACGCCGTTCACGTCGCCACGTCCGTTCTCGCCGGTCTGCCGCTTGACCTCATCGATCAACTGCCGCAGCACCAGCTTGGCGTCCCCGATCAACCCATGGTCGATCTCATTGTCCTTGTTGATATCCTCGACGGCGTTGGTGATCTGCGCCAGCGGCACGTTCTGCGGCACCGGAGCGTTGAAGTGCGTGTTCGTGAAGCTCGCACCGACTCCCAGAACGTAGTCCGTCTTCTGCAGGTAGTGATGCACCATCAGCGTCCCGGAGTTTGCCCCCGTCCCAAGCGCAAGCGCGTGACTCTCCGGGAAGGCGCTCTTCCCCGCCAGCGTCGTCATCACGGGAATATTCGTCAGCTCAGCAAACTCGATGAGCTCTTCGTACGCCTCCGCGTAGTGGACGCCCTGGCCCACGTACATCATCGGAGCGCTGGCCCGCAGAATCTCTGTTACAACTTCTCGAACGACATCTGGGTCGCCGGACGAGCGATGCACCTTAACGGGGCGATAATCGAGATCGCCCGGATACTCTCCCATGGCCACGTCTGAAGGAGTCTCGATCAACGTCGGCGCCGGACGCCCATGCTTCATCTGAGTGAAGGCGCTGCGGAACATCTCCGGTATGCGGGTCGCGTCGCTGATGTAACCGCTCCACTTGGTGATGCCCCCGTAGTGACTCACCGCGTCGAACCCTGGATGGACGCCGAACCGCACACGATCATGTCCCCCCGGCAACACGAGGAACGGCACGTTGTCTGCAAACCCCTGCGCGACCCCGCCGAAAGCATTCTCCGCGCCCGGACCCCGCTGCATGGCAAAGACCCCAAGTTTCCGGCCGTTCATCACGCGGCTGTAACCGTCAGCCATGTTCACGCCCGCTCGCTCCTGCCGCGTGATGATGGGACGTATCCCCTCCATCGCCACTGCATCTATCAGCGTCTGCGCCGGAAACGCCGCCATCCACTCCACACCCTCGGCCTTCAGAATCTTCGCAATCGCCCTATCGCCGTCCATGCATTTCTCCTTAATTTCGCTACTTCAAATACGTCAGCGCATCATATCAGGGAACTGTGAGAGCGTCACCCGACGCCCTTGAATGGGGGGTCCAACTATGCAGCCGTAATTCCGACGGAGGCCGGATTCCAGAATTCCCCCGCATCTTCCTACACTCCCTGCGCCCTCTTCTCCCTCTGCGGATAACCTCCACGCCAGGGCCGAGATGCCAAGCAACACGCCTGCCTACACCCTCGCGAACTTCTGCACCCTCTGGCCCTCGAGCACCTCGCCGATGTAGATGTCTCCCCGCGAGTCGACGGTCACGCAATGCGGCGCCACGAACTGCCCCGGAGTGCGGCTCTCCTCGCCGCCCCACCGCCCGATCAGGTTTCCGTCACTGTCAAGAATGCTGAACCGTGACTGAAGCTCCGTCACGAGCACGGTATCATCCGGCCCGAAGCAGACCGAGGTCGGCAGTCGAAAGTCCGCCGTCCAGATTTCGAGGAAGTTCCCGTCCTGGTCGAATAGCTGGAGCCTGTGGTTCTCCCGGTCGCACACGACCACCCTTCCCTTCGGATCAATGCCGATCCCGTGCGGATTATGGAAGTGTGAAGGGTCCGCCTTGCCAGGAGCTCCCCATGCCAGCAGGTACGTCCCATCCGCCGCGAACTTGTGAACGCGCGCGTTCATGTACCCGTCCGAGACAAAGATCTCACCCGATTCATTCGCAGCAATGCCGGTCGGACGGTTGAACGGCCCAGCAGCCTTCACTACCAGGAATGTCTCGACCTCTCCGCCCGTGTCCGAGGGCTGGTCTTTGTTGCCCAGTGTCATCAGAAGCTCGCCGTCAGGTGAGTATTTCGTTACCGTGTGACTGCCCATGTCCGCGAAGTACAGATTCCCGTCGTTCCCAATAGTCATCCCATGCGGTTGGTTGAACCCAACATCCCATGCCCTGAGGAAATTCCCCTCCCGGTCCAGCACCATCACCTTGTGGTCGCTTCGAGTGAACAGGTAGATATTGTCGTCGCTGTCCGCGGCGATCCCCGCTACCTGAAAAAACTCATACCCCTCCGGCAGCGTCCCCCAGCCCTCCACCGGCTCATACGTGTGTTCACCAACTAGATATCCCATTGCTAAGACCTCTGAGAATTTTCGTCCAACCGGACGGGCCCCGCATGGACTGGGGTAATATACGTCCTGACACATACGAGGTCAACGTCATCCTCCTTCCTCCCCGATCTCCGCGACCTCTGCGGTGAATCGGACGGTCAGTGGAGAGCCTCGACCCTTGACACAGAATAGCCCGAATAAGTACGATTCAAGGAGAGGCAGGACGTACTGTTGAACGCGGCGGCAAAGAACCCGAGCGGCAACTCCCTAGTTCCCGCTCCTCAGATCCGAGAGTGACCACATGCCGCAAAAGTACCAGAGAGAGATTGAAGAGATCCTGCAACAGGCTGGAGACCTCGGCCTGAGCGACCTCCCCGAGCGTCGTCAAAAGCTGGGATTTGGGCGGCTCGCCTGGGAATACTTCAAGCAGTCAATCGGCGGCAGCGCCTTCTCCATAACCCCCGGTCGGATCATGCTTGGCGCCGTGCTAATCCTTCTGGCGGCATTGGTTCTCAACTTGGCCACAACAGGCTTCGGCATCGTCGGACTCCTCGCGTGGCTCGGATTTATTCTCTTCATCGTCGGCTACGCCATGTTCTTCATCAAGCCCAAGCCCGTCCAGAAACGCTGGCGCGGCGATGTCATTGAGTATCAAGGCGAGTCACTCTGGAATAAACTCCGCAATCGCTTCCAATAGCGTCCGCCCATTTCAATACAACAACGAAAGAGGCCCCGCGAAGGCGGGGCCTCTTCTTTTGTTCTTGATTCATCTCCGGCTTGCTAGTGGAGACTAAGCGTCAACCAACTGACCACTCCTAAACTATCCCTCGTTGGCAAGGGATACATCTCCAGGATCTCTCTCCGGCCGGGGAGAGATACAGAAAGGGAGTTCCCTCACACCGCGCACTCGCCCTCGCCCCGCTCCAGCTTGTACTTCACCGTCTTTTCCCAGTCGATGTATTCCTGGAGCGTGTCGCGGTTCAGTTCGCCGACCTCCTTGAACTCCTGCAGCAGCGGCTCAAACTCCTTGGGACCGAGCCTCGCCGCAAAGTCCTTGAACTCCTCACCCTGTTCGCGGTACGCCCAGTAGAACTTTACTACCTTCTCGAGAGCATCCGGGACGCGCTTGGCGGGTACCTTCGTCCTCGTCCTAAGTCCAATGCGCGTGTCGCCATCCTCGTAGCTCCCGCCGAGAAAGAGCTCATAAGCCGGGACCTGACCGCTGGGCGCCTTCGACGCCGCACCGTGGAAGCCTATGTCCGCGACATGGTGCTGGCCGCATCCGTTCGGGCATCCGCTCATCTTGACGTGCATCTTTCGCGTCAGCGGGTCATCGATGTTCATTCCCTCGATCTTGTCCATCACCGCGCGGCCCAGGCCCATGGAGGAGGTGATGCCGAGCTTGCAGCTGTCCGTGCCCGGGCAGGACACCACGTCGCTGATCTCGTGAACTCCGGACTGGGCAAATCCGATATCATTCAGGTCCTCCCACAGGGCATGCAGCGCTCCCTCTGGAACCCATCGGAACGTCAGGTTCTGCTGGTGCGTGATCCGCGCCCTGCCTCCCGCGTACTTCCGTGCCATGTCCGCGAGCTTGTGGAACTGGTCGGCCTGGATGTCCCCTTGGTAGATCTTAACATTCACGGCCTTGTATCCCGTCTGCCTCTGGTCGACGACATTCGTCTCCACCCAGTGCTCGTACTCTGACGAGGTCGACCCGTTACGGTACACGCTGTTCACAGCCGGAGCGTCCACCGACTCGTCCTCAATGAACAGTAGAGACGTGGGGTCGAACGACCTCTGCGCCCAATCGCCCCTCATTTCCTCCTCGACCTGCTCGCGGAACGCGTCAATGCCGATCTGGGCGATGTGGAACTTGATCCTCGCCTTCATCTTGTTCTTGCGAAGCCAGTCCGTGTGGTGGAAGATGCGAAGCACCGCCTCAGTCACCTTGAGATACTCGTCCATCGGAACGAAGTCATAGAGCGTCGGCGCAATCTTCGGCATGATCGACGTGCCTCCGCCGACCCTGATCTCGAATCCTCGCTGGCCGCCCTCCACCTTCGGGATGAACCCGACGTCGTGGATGCCCGTGATGGCGCAGTCCCGCGCGCATCCCGAGAACGCCGTCTTTACTTTCCTCGGAAGTGCCTGGGTGTATGGGTGCCGCACGAAGTACCGTGCATAGGCCGCCGCGTATGGCGTCACGTCGAATAGCTCGTCGGAACACACGCCAGCAAGCGCACAGCCTGTCACGTTGCGCACCGTGTTCCCGCACGCCTCTCTGGTCGTCAGCCCGACCTCGCCGAGCACCCGCATCACGTCCGCCGCGTCCTCCAGCTTGACGTGGTGGTACTGGATGTTCTCCCGAGTCGTTACGTGCCCCTTGTTCAGCGGGGCGAACTTTGCCGAGACTACACCAAGGGCGTCAAGCTGGTCGGCCTTCAATCCGCCGAAGGGGATCTTTATTCGCATCATCTGCGCGTCCGGCTGGCGCTGACCGTAGACGCCCTGCTTCAGCCGGTACGCCAGGAACTCGGTCTCATCGAACTCACCGCCCTGGAACCGCTGTACCTGGAGTTCGAAATCGTCGATCTCCTCCGGCATCACGTCGATGATGCCAGCGGTCCTCTGCTTGAATTCGGTGGTCGTCATGTTCCGTACTCCTTACTATTAACAAGAAACCCCGCTCGGCAAATGTTCGAGCGGGGCATATGAATTGCGTTCTATTCTGGCCAAACAGCTATACGCGGCCCCTCGGACCCTTCATACAGGCGCAGGTGAATGCCAAGCCGTTCATCCTCTTCATACGCGCTCAAGTCTAGCAAGCCCGCAATACAGTGTCAATGTTCCCTGGATCGCCAATTCGAACGTTTCGAACCCACAGGCTCTCCCCGCCAAGGAACGGAAACGGAGAGGATGCAGTCCTCCGACAATTCAGATGTCGCGTGGTCCTCACTTCCTCAATAACTCTGAGGCTCGATCGAGTATCCGATGCCCCACATCATACTTGTCCATGAGGGGAAGCTCCTCGATCCGCCCTTCGCGGTCGATCAGCGTGACCTTGTTGGTCTCCACCTCGAAGCCGCTCCCTTCCTCGTTCACGTCGTTCGCCGCGATTAGATCGAGGTCCTTCTCCCGAAGCTTTGCCTGTGCATTTGGTATCAGAGACT
This sequence comes from Chloroflexota bacterium, assembly GCA_026713145.1. GTDB lineage: Bacteria > Chloroflexota > Dehalococcoidia > Lucifugimonadales > VXLM01 > VXLM01. Next base: position 3,715 of record JAPOPA010000016.1, on the reverse strand, counting down.
CCGTCTCCGCGGCGAACCCGACTCGCAAGACACCCTCCGGGATCTCCGGGAAGAAGTCCTCGTTCTTCAGCAGCTGCAGCACCAGCCCCTCGTTGTCAGTGTCCTTCTTAATCTTCTGAGAGGCTGTCTCCGCCGGGCGATAATCGCTCACCGCCGCTGCCATCACAAGGACGTCGGCTCCTGCACAGGCTCCCAACACGGCATCTCGCATCTCAGCAACGCTGGCGGTCTGCCGTATCTCGACACCAATAGGATTGTCCAGCGACGTCGGCGCAGTAACCAGCGTTACTTGTGCCCCCCTGTCACGCGCGGCTTCGGCGATCGCGTATCCCATCTTCCCCGACGAACGGTTGGTGATGATCCTCACCGGGTCGATTGCCTCCTGCGTCCCTCCCGCGCTCACAACAACGCTTCGGCCTGCGAGGTCGCCGTTTCGCCCCAGCACCATCGCGATGTGTCCCAGTAACTCAGGCGTCTCCAACAACCGTCCCTTGCCCGAAAGCCCCGATGCCAGGTGCCCTGACGCAGGCCCCGCGAACGAAACACCACGTCCGCGAAGCCTCTCGATGTTCTCCTGCGTCGCGACGTTCTCATACATATGCCCGTCCATCGCTGGCGCCATCAAGACCGGAGCGGTGGTCGCGAGAATCGTCGTGCCAAGCGCGTCGTCTGCCAGACCATTCGCGGCCTTGGCAATGAAGTCGGCCGTAGCCGGCGCAACTACCACGATGTCGGCCCGCTCTGCCACCGCCACGTGATGGATGCCAAGCTCCGACGCAGGATCGAACATATCGGTTACCACCGGCCGGTGCGTGATACTCCGAAACGTTATCGGCGAGACGAATTTCGTCGCGCTCTCCGTCATGACGACATCAACGTTCGCTCCCGCCTGCGACATCTTGCTTGCCAGGTCGACCGCCTTATAACACGCGATGCTCCCCGTCACACCAAGGACGATATTCTTTCCCTTAAACGGACTCGGCATCCGGCGGCTCCCTCGTACATAGACGGCCAGACTCTCGACCTATGGTACGGCGAATTCACTCACAGGTGAAAGGGAAAACAGGTTCCAAGTTCGGAGACCTTTCCGCTACCTCAACACCTTCGTTTCAAACGCACCGAAGCGAATTGATGATTCTTGATCCCTTGTTTGCTGGAACTCTCGCCGTTGCTGAAAAGATCCTATGGCGACGGCGCAAAGACTTAGATTCCCACTCAGCTCGGAGTGTCAGGCTCGGACACTGGCTAATAGTCTGTCTCCGATTACGTGAGTCAAAGCTCCTCCTCCTGCCTGTGCTCTCCGTGCCCCATGCAGCACATCTCACTCCCTTCGTCTTTGGACAAAGTTTAGTCTATTTCTCAAAATATGGTCGTTAAACTACTTTGACTTCATCCAGTTTGGTGCTAGCATCGTGCTACTGAAATCTATTTGGGCCTCACAACGAGCGTCCTCACTATGGAACCGCCGTGACCGTTATCGATCTAGCGTTGACAATTGAGTTGTTGAAGTTTATTTGGGTCTCGCGCCCGGTGCTTGTTCGACCATCCGATTGGGCAGGATACTCATGGAGACTCGAATATCGGGGGGCAGTAGAAGGGGACGCAAGCTCCGTTCACTCGGTGGTGTAGGACTCCGGCCGACATCCGAGAAGGTGCGCTCTGCCATCTTCTCGCTCATCGGCCCTGAATCCGTCAACGGAGCGAGAGTCCTCGACCTGTACGCAGGAACCGGAGCGCTGGGAATCGAGGCATTGAGCAGAGGGGCGGCAACGGCCGAATTCGTCGAGTCCGATCCCGCCCGGTGCAGATACATCAGGCGGGCCGTCGAGGACCTCGAGCTCGCTGAACAGAGTCGAATTACTAGGGGCAAAGTCGAAAGAGTCCTGCAAACAGTCAAGGCGCGGTTCGACCTCGTACTGGCCGACCCGCCCTACCGAATTGATCCGTGGGAAACGATCATGACGAGCCTGTCGGAAAGGGAAGTGCTGGAACAGGGAGCGGTCATCGTAGCTGAACATAGCAAGACGTACGAAATGGCTGACAGCTACGGCGATCTGAATATCTGGAAGAGACGACGGTATGGAGACACAGCTGTCTCCATATTTCGAAACGGAGGATAGGAGTGCCGAGCGCTGTGTATCCGGGGAGATTTGATCCTGTGCACAACGGCCACGTCGACATCGCGCGGCGGGCGTCGATGCTGTTCGACCGCCTCGTCGTCGCCGTCTACGACTCCCCTCCCCAGGGTTCCCTCTTTTCCACCGCCGAGCGGATAAATCTATTCAGCGAGTCGATAAGCGATGTCCCAAACGTGGAAGTCAGGCAATTCAACGGCCTAGCATCCAAACTGGCTTCCAATCTCGGCACGGGCTTCATTGTGCGCGGTCTCCGCGCCGGATACGACTTCGAGACCGAATTCGAGATGACCCACATGTGGCGTCATCTCGACCGCAACATCGAGGTTGTCTGCATGATGAGCGCCCTCGAAAACCAGTTCGTGTACGCGAGCCGGATCAAAGAAGTAGCGCAGCTGGGAGGCGACGTCGAGGGCCTTGTGCCGCCTCACGTCGCAGCCAGGTTGAAGGAAAAGTTTAACTCGGCCTCGTAGCCTCGGGGCTTTGCCAAGGAGGAGTGTCATAGATATCATCAGAGTCATCGAAGAGTTGGAAGAGATTTCGGGTTCCGCCACTCGCGTCCCGGGTATGCGAAAAAAGGTCATGGTCGATGTCGACCGTCTCGCTGCAGTCACCGAGCAGTTGAGCAAGACTATCCCGGCCGACATCCTCGAGGCGAAGGAAATCCTCAAGCAAAAGGAGAGTATCCTTAACCACACCCAGCTTGAGGCTCGTCGCATCCGCGATGAGGCCGCCGAAGAGGCCGACCAAATGATGTCAGCCGCGCGCGAGGAGCATGTCAGCAAGGTCGACGAGACAGAGGTCCTCCGCGCAGCTTCCGCCAAGGCCGATGAGCTGAACCAAGGTGCCATGCAGGAGGCCCAGCAAATCGTTCAGGAGGCCCAGCGTAAGGCCTACCGCCTACTCGACGAGGCCGAACGTGTCGCCAAAGAGCGACGTGACGGCGCAGATCGCTACGCGCGCGAGACCCTCTTCGACCTGGAAGAGCGCATGGCCGGAGTCCTCGGCCAGGTACGCCGCGGCATCGACTCTCTAGGCATCGAAGTCGAGGCCCAAGTACCGGCTGCTTAGGTAGTCCTTCACATTGTGGGGACGCGGCTTATGCCCCCGCGTCCCCAGGCTCCTGCGCCGCTCGTAGAAGGCGAGAGGCCAGCATAAGCCCGTCATTCCCGCGTTCGCGGGAATCTAGATCTAGTTCGCCCCGAGGCTGTTAAAGGGTAGTCTTCCTTATCGCCCAACCGGCCTCAGCAACTCCTCGCGCAGCCGCCTGATCACCACCTCAACCTCCCCGTCATCGAGGTTAATCGGGTCGACTCCAAGTTCGTCCGGGTCCCCCAGCTGGTGCAGGTGAATTGCCGGATCGCCCGTGGCCATTGCCTGCAACACTTCGTCCCGGCTCGGACCGTTCCACTCCGGCGTGAACTCAATCAGCGCCGTCGGCACTAGGTAATCAACTCGGTCATACTGCACCGACACCTGCAGCCCGGGTACCTCGATCAACGCGTCCACCACGACCTGCATCATTTCCCGGAAGCGGGACGTCTCCGCCTCCTCGTCCTCTTCGTCGAAGATTCGCAGGG
>JAPOPA010000113.1 GCA_026713145.1 Chloroflexota bacterium | reverse complement strand
TTTATATCCGGCCGGCCAAGAACGCTAATTGTCGCAGTTGTGATGACCGGATTGGTGGTTGTAGTGGCTGGGTTGTTCCTACTTATTGGCTTCGGTGGATACACATGGCGCAGCGCAGTGAGTGTGACCGGAGCAGAATGGCATTCTCCAAACAGGCTCGTGTTCAACGTCGACTCCTGTAACAAGCACCCAGAAGTATTGGTGCTGCGGGAGACGGATGTCGATGTGCAGGTTGAGGTGGTTGTCGATTCCCATCAATTTCTGCAAGGTCGTTTGGACTGCCAAGACGCCGTTGAGGTCAAACTTCAAGAGACATTGGGAGATCGGGTCGTCGTTGACAAGCACACAGGTCGACCAGTGAGCGTCAAAGGAGTCGTTCCACACACTGTTGCAGATTCAAGAGCGTCGGCGGAGTGGAGGCTGGTGGACGTTCCGGGATGGCCGAACAAGGCGGGATTCTCTCTACGCCTACCTCCCGGGTGGGAGCTACATGAGCTCAAAGGTATCGATTCCTACATCGGAGGGGTGGTAGGCGATGCCTACTTCGGAGAGGTGATAGGCGATGGGGCACGGCTGACCTTCGACTACGGCGGATCCTCTTGGAGTTTGGCTCCCTCCGACGATCGGGCGCGCACCTATGCCATGGGCTGGGAAGACATCAGTGGCGTTAGAGCACGACTGCTCATTTCCATGAACCCCGGCGCCGGGTACACCGGCGCCTTCTTTCATAGGTCGGGCGGTCCCAACCTACACCTCGTCAGCGAAGATCTGACGCTGGAGCAACAGCGGATCGCAGTCGCCGTGTTCAGGAGTATCCACTTTCTCGGGCAGACAAGTGACGATCCCTGAAGGACGTAGAACTCTGTCCGGGCGCGGGAGCGCTCGGAATCAGCCAAACGCCGACTAGTAGGAACCAACGATGAGAAGCAGCATACTCATCCCACATTTCCCAATATCAACCCTGCATGGCGTGTCGTAATCAGCAACATAGGCGACCGTTGTAGCTGCATAGCGGAGCATATCAGTTTTCATGAGTGCTAGACTGATCATAATCGACAGCTCTAGTTCTTGATGACGTACCTACTCTGGAGGCACCCAATGGGTGAAAGCACCAACTCCCCGCATGCCAAGCTCCGTTAGCCCTGAGCCCGTCGAAGGGACACCCCCCGCCATCACCCCGCTCTCCATAATATGGTATCGTTCGCCAACGCCTAACTATTCGAGCAAAACGGCGTTATAATGGCAACTCACGGGTACATTCTCATGTAAGGTACCCGGTGCGGGTTCGTATGTCCGTCCTAAGGAGGCTCCATTGCAAACCATCGACCAGGCGCACCAGGTGGCGCAGAGCATCGTCGATAACATCAAGAAGATCATCATCGGCAAGGACAGCGCTGTCGAGTTGGCTGTCGTAACCCTGCTCTGCCGGGGCCATGCACTTATCGAGGACGTCCCCGGTGTCGGAAAGACCATGCTCGCCCGGAGTCTCTCCCGCTCGACCGGCTGCGCGTTCCGCAGGATACAGTTCACGCCCGACCTTCTACCCAGTGACATCACCGGAGTGTCCATCTACAACCAGCAGACCGGTGAGTTCGAGTTCAAGCCCGGCCCGATTCTCTCGCAGTTGGTGCTGGCCGACGAGATCAATCGCGCCACCCCGAAGACCCAGTCTGCCCTCCTCGAGTCCATGGACGAACAGCAGGTCACCGTCGAAGGCGTCACGCACCTGCTTCCCACGCCATTCACCGTCATGGCGACACAGAACCCCATCGAATATGAGGGTACATTCCCTCTCCCTGAGGCGCAGCTCGACCGCTTCCTGACCACCATCCGGCTCGGCTACCCCTCCATCAAACAGGAATTGGCCATCGTAAGCAGCCAGGAGCAGGACCACCCGATCGACAGCCTCGAGGAGGTGGTCACCGCCGAGCAGATTCTCGATGTCCAGCAGAGCGTGAGGAGCGTCTACGTCGACGACCTCATCCGCGAGTACATCGTAACCCTCGTCGACAGGTCGAGGACACACCCGGACGCCGCGCTCGGAAGCTCGCCGCGCGGGTCTCTCGCACTCTTCCGCGGAGCCCAGGCCCTCTCCCTCATCAGGGGCCGCGACTTCGCACTCCCCGACGACGTCAAAGAGCTGGCCGAGCCCATGCTCAGCCACCGCATCATCGTCTCGCCCGCCGGCAGGATGAGGGGAGTTCAGAGCGCCGATGTCGTGGCGTCGCTGGTCGAGGAAGTTCCCGTGCCGGGCGCACAGCCCGCAGGGTGGTTCAAGAGGTGAAGCAGCGTCTGGCCCGCCTCGCCGTCCGACCGTCGATCAGGTTCCTGCTTGTCGCGATCCTGCTCGTCGTCTCGGTCTTCACGGGAATGGCAACGGGCTTCGACCTCTTCTATCGCCTCACCTACATCCTCGTCGCAACCCTCTTCGTAAGCTACGTGTGGGTACAGCTCATGCACCGCGCCATCAGGGTGGAGGTGCCCGGCAGGCCCCGCCTTGCCCGCGTCGGTGACGAGATCCTCGAGACCGTCACCGTCCACAATAACTCCACTCTGCCCAAGTACGCCCTCGAGGTCGCCGACCTCGCCGACATCCCCGGCCACACCGGCGGTGTCGCCGTGAGCATCGGGTCTATGGACGTCGCTTCCTGGACGATGCACATTCGCACCCGGACGCGCGGCATGTACAACCTCGGCCCCGTCCGCGTCGTCGCCCGCGACCTGTTCAACATTTTCAGCAAGGGCAGCGAATTCGGCGATCGCGACGCCATTACCGTATTGCCCAGGGTGATCGCCCTGCCCGCCTATGACGTTCCCACCGCCCAGTTGCACGGGGATTCCTCCACGAGACAGCGCTCCCAGAGCGTGACGCCGCACGCCTCGTCCGTCAGGGACTACGCTCCCGGCGACGCCCTCAGCCGCGTCCACTGGAACAGCACCGCGCGAATGGGCAAGCTCATGTCCAAAGAGTTCGACCTGGGCCGCGCAAGCGAGATATGGGTCCTCGTAGACCTCGACCGCACCGCCCAGGCGGGTGAGCTCGAAGAGCGCACCGACGAGTACGCCGTCACCATCGCCGCCTCCCTCGTGAAGCGCCACATAGACGCTGAGCTTCCCGTTGGACTCGTCGCCTTCGGTGACGAACGGTACTTCCTCCCGGCCGAGACCGGCCTGGGACAGTCCGACCGCATCATGCAGTACCTCGCTCTCGCCAAGGCCGAGGGCGACACGCCCCTCAACGAAGCCCTCGCCGACTACGAGCCGCTCTGGGGCCACAACGCGACGCTGATCGTCATCACGCCATCACCCCGGGCCGACTGGGTCGTTGGCATGAGCGAACTCATGCGGCGCGGCGTCCGCGTCACCGTTATCCAGTTGGACCTGGAGTCCTTCGGCGGCATCGGCGACGTGGCGGAATCTCAGGAAGAGATGTTCTCGAGGGGCATCCCTTACTTCTATATTCAGCAGGGCGACAACATTGCCGAGCAGCTCTCCTCCGGCGGGGGTGCGAACGGAGTCTTCACCGCCGATTCCGACCGACAGGTCCTGGCGAGCTTATGACGAGCACCAAGGTTACACTCTCACAGCCGACCGATGTTGACCTCAACCCGCCCGACTGGCTGGCCCAGCTGAGCAAGTTCCTGCGGAGGTTCTCCCCGAGCGAGGGTTGGGACACCTTCCTGCTCATGTACTTGGCCATCGGCGTCTCCGCGTGGGTCGTGCGAGAGGCGGACTTCGTCTCCACGCCCGGACTCATGGGCGTCATCTTCGTCGCCGCTCTGACAGGTATGCTCATGGCGAAGGTGCGCGGCTTTATCTGGCCCATCCCCTACGTGGCCGGCCTCCTCATCGGCATCATCGTCGCCACCTACCAGACGGCCACCCTGCTCGAAGACCAGATCGCCATCACAGGCATGTTCACCGTCTGGGACAGGGTCCGCGAGTGGTACGACGTGGCCGTAACCGGCGGAATCAGCCGGGACCTCCTCCCATCCACCCTCTATCTGCTCCTTCTCGCCTGGATGCTCGGCTACATAAGCTCCTGGTTCCTGTTCAAGTGGACGAACCCCTGGATCGGCCTGCTCCTCAGCGGAGTCGCCCTACTCACGACCTTGAGCTTCCTGCCCGACCAGTTCGATTCGCGTTTCTTCATCTTCGTCTTCATGGCGATGCTGCTCGTCGCACGAGTCAGCCTCGTCCAGCGCGAGAATCTGTGGTCCAAACTGAACATCGGCTCGATCACGGGAATACGCAATCGCCTGCTCGGCGCTCCTATCATCCTTACCATTACCGCAATCATCCTCATCGCGGCCGTCGGCGCCCCGCTCCGCGTCTACGTCGTCCGAACGGCCGTCGACCTCTGGAACTGGGGTCGCGATCCCTTGACCGTTTTCGAAGACGACTTCGCCCGGCTCTTCTCCGGCATCACCTCCAAGAACGACGTGAACGGACGCTTCTTCGGAAACACCCTGCCATTCATGGGCAAGATATCCTTCGGCGGCGATGTCGTGATGGTCGCCAATTCTCAATCTCCCTCCTACTGGCTGTCGCGCAGCTACAGCCACTACACCTCCAAGGGCTGGATAGCGGGCAACACCATCAAGTTCAACGTCGGTCCCGAAAGCCTTCCGCCGCCGCCACACGAGTCCGACAATCGCGAATTGGCATTCCAGCGAGTTCAGCTCACTTTCGAAAGCGACGAGATGTTCGTTGGAGGCAATGTCGACTGGGTCAGCCACGACGCCGTTGTGGAAACTCTGGAACCAAGGGTCTTCCACATCGACCTGAAGAACTCAACGTTCGACAGCGAGCTCCCTCCTGACATTCAGGAGCTCGCCGAGCAGCTTCGCCGCATGTTGGACCCGCCTCCCAACCGGTTCATCGAGTCCCTGATAGCAGAAGTCCTGCCGGAAGACCTCATCGTTCTCGACGTCATACCGGGCAGCGAGTCGGATCAGTGGCGCGATCAGAAGGTCGTCTCTCTCCGCCGCAAGGACCCCGCAATTCCCGAAGTGGTGAACTGGGAATTCAAGCAGACATTGCCGCAGGACGAGCCCTACACCATCTATTCCTTCGTGTCACAGGCCTCCAACAACGAGCTCCAGGAGGCGGGGGACGACTATCCCACGTTCATAACCGACCACTACCTCCAGCTCCCGTCTACTCTGCCCAACCGCGTCCGAGACCTTGCGGAACGGATAACCCAGGACGCCGATACGCCCCTCGACAAGGTCCTCGCAATCCAGAACTACCTCAGAAACGAGGGCGGTTTCGAGTACTCGCAGGACATCGAGGCGCCCCCGCCGAACGCCGACGGCGTTGACTGGTTCCTGTTCGAGGAGAAGACGGGATACAGCGACTACTTCGGCTCCGCAATGACCGTGATGCTCCGGCAAGTCGGAGTACCCGCGAGAATGGCCGCCGGCTACGCTCCCGGTGAACTCGACATTACCGGACGCTGGGCCGTCCGTGACAGCGACAGCCACGGGTGGACTCAGGCCTACTTCCCCGGGCACGGTTGGATCGACTTCGAGCCTACCACGGCCTGGGTTCCCATTGACCGTGGCGAGCTCACCGTCGATGTCACCGACGTGGAAGAGGAAGGCACCGAAGACTCTTTCGCCGATCTGTTTGGCGACATTACTCCTGAGGGCTCCCTCTCGCTCGAAGAGGAGTGCGAGCTGCTCG
>JAPOPA010000017.1 GCA_026713145.1 Chloroflexota bacterium | reverse complement strand
GGCACGGCACGTCGGAGTGGGCGTCGAGGGGTGGCGGGTGGCCGTGTGTTCCTCGTCATTAATTAATAGAGATTTTTTCTCCTCCGAGGACACCAGGGGCGCGGGGGGGGGTTTCCCCAGTCTCGGTAACGGCAATTGCCCGCTTCAATGCCGGAACAAAGTCGTCCGGCTGCACGACCTTCTCGCTCCACGCGCCGAGTCCTTCGGCAACCATCCTGTAATCGCCCCCGTGCGCCAGGCTGTCGTGTGACTCGGCGGAGTAGGGTTGATGGCTGCGCTCGATGGCCATGATCTGGTTGTTGAATACGATGGTGAGGATGCCGATCTTGTTGCGGACGGCGGTCTCGATGTCCATCCCGACCATGCCGATGGCGGCGTCTCCCATGATGTTGATGCACAGCTTGTCCGGCTCAGCGAGCTTCGCGCCCATGATCGCGCCGAGGCCGAAGCCAAGCTGGGTGGACTTGCCCCATCCGATGTAGGTCCTCGGGGCGGTGCACTGCCACATCGGCGCCAACTGGTCGCGGGGACTGCCGGCGTCGTGCGTGATGATCGTGTTGGCGGCATCCACGTTGGCCTGGAGGTCGTGGATGATGCGGTACTGGTTGATCGGCACCTCGTCGGAGGTCATTTGCGGCATCCATTCGTCCAGCCACTCCTGGCGAATCTTCGCCACCTCAGGGGTGATGTCGCGGTTGTTCCTGTGGCCGGCGCCGTCGGTGCGTCGCTTGATCTCGTCGATGAGACCCTGGAGGGTCAGCTTCGCGTCGCCGAGCAGGGAGTAGTCGGACTGGTAGTCCTTGTTGACGTCGGCGGCATCTGCGGTCGAGTGGACGATGGTCTTGCCGGACGGAATGGACTTGCCGTAGTTGGTGCGGGTGAGGCTCGTACCTATGGCGAAAACGAGGTCGGCCTTTTCGAGGAAGTACCACGTGCCCTTGGTATGCGATACTGCGGAGGCTCCGAGAGCCAGCGGGTGATCTTCGGGGAAGGCACTCTTTCCGGGCAGGGTGGTGGTGACGGGAGCCTGCAGCAACTCGGCAATCTCCTGGAGCTCGTCCCACGCCTCGGCGTAGAGGCAACCCTGTCCGGCATAGATGACAGGGCGCTCGGCCTCCAGGAGCACCTCAGCGATTTCCCGAATCCCTCCGGGCGGCGGCATGGTCTTGTTGCCGGACACCGGCTTGTAGTCCAACTCACCGGGGAGTTCCTCTTCCCAGATTTCGCGCGGTGTCTCCAAGAGGACGGGGCCGCCCTTGCCAGTCCTGAGCTGGTAGAAGGCGCGGCGCATGAGTTCGGGGATGCGCTCGACCATGTTGATCTGGGCGCGCCACTTGGTGACGTGGGCATAGTTGTCATAGGGACTGAAATTCGGCGCTATGAATGCCTTCGCCTTCGATTCGCCACCGGGAAGCAGGAGGATGGGCGAGTTGTCGGAAAAGGCCTGTGCGGCGCCCGGAAATGCGTTCTCGCTTCCCGGGCCCTGCTGCATGGAGAACACTCCAATGCGCTTGCCGTTGGTGATGCGGCTGAACCCGTCGGCGATGGCCATGCCGACACGCTCCTGGCGGCATATGATCGGGCGGATGCCCGCCTTGGCCGCCGCGTCGACCATTGCCTGGGCCGGATAGACTGCGAGGAACTCGGTACCCTCGCGTTTGAGGATCTCAGCGATTGCGTCTGCACCCTGCATGTAGGTTCACACTCCTATCGTTTGTTGTCTGCGAGGTGTGGTGACTTCACCCTCACACTCACCCAGTCCCACGAAGGGAGAGGGGCTGAAGGACTCCCTAGCCCTCTCCCACAATGCGAGAGGGGATACTAAATTAGGCCTCGCCTCGCATTTCGAGCTGGATCTGCTTGAGCTTGGCCCAGTTCATGTCGGGCTGTCTCGCGATCTTCATGTACGACTGCTCGCGCTCGCGAATCTCGCGGGCCTGCTCGAGGACGACGGCTGGGTCCATGTCGTTCGGAATGCGTGTCACCCCGTCGCGGTCGCAGATGAGCAGATCATTGGGATGAATGAGCAGCCCGGCAACCACTACGGGAACGTCGGCACGGATGAGGTTGAATACGCCGTGCCCGGGGACGAGACCCTTGCCCCAGACGGGTAAGCCCACCCCCTCGATACCGGCGAGATCGCGGATCGAGCCGTCGACGACGACGCCCGTTGCCCCGACCATTCTGTGGGTGGAGGCCATGCCGTCTCCGAGCACGGCGCCACGTCCGGGCCTGGAATCGATGTCCTTGATGACGCCGACTACCGGGGAAGGTGTTGCGTCCAGCTTGTCGTAGTAGTCGTGCCAGTCGATCTTACGGGAATCTGGGTCAAGTGCCGTGACCTCGCATGTGACGGCGTACCCGACCGCAGTCCCAAGATCGGGGAGGTAGCAGTGGAGGGTAGGGTCGGTGTAGATGATCGGCACTCCCCCCTGTCCTTCCAACTCTGTCCCGCCCTGCGAGCCGCCCATGCTCTCGATCACGGCGTTGAACATGGTTGCGGAGTCGAACTCACCGATGCCGTCTATGACCTCTTGCGATGTGGCTGTCATTCCGGTCTCCTACCTTGTGCTTCGATGGGATGCGTGTGCGGCGGCAATTATATACGTTTCGGAGTTAGTGACATACCCCTCGAACGAGGCGTGATCCGCCCATGAAAAGGGTAGCGTGCAAGGTTGTGGCTACCAGTGGCCGGTGTTAGCCTTCCCGCACTGAATTACGCAGCGTCCATAGGGAAGGTTGCGGAGACTGCAGATGAACAAGCTGAGGCATTTATAGCCGATGAGTCTTGTCGAACACCTATTGGCAGACGATTTCCGGTACGCGTTCGCGGTTTCGACCGTCGATCTGTCGGGCAACGGCCTGCCGGATATCGTTGCTTGCGACACCGGCGTGGGCATCTTCTGGTTTGAGAACGTTGGGGCAGGGGAGTTCGTGCGTCACACCATTCACAAACAGGAAGTCGAGTGGCTGGAGCGACACCAAATCGCTGACATCAACAGGGACGGGAAGCCGGAGATCGTCGTCGTGGACAACTGGAACGGGTCAGTGCTGTGGTTCGAGTACGAAGGCGATCCGAGGGAGCGCTCTTCATGGAGCCGGCATTATATCTCGGAGGGAGGCCTCGTCGGGGCGTACGACGTGACGGTGGCCGACCTGACGGGGAACGGGCGCATGGACGTGGCAGCATCGAGCTGGCGAACGGGCAAGCAGTTCGCGTGGTTTGAGAATCGGGGCGACAACTGGGTCAAGCGCGTCATCGAGGACGACTTGCCGGAGACCCGGACGATCCACGCGGTCGAGATTGCGGGCAGCGGGAGGAAGGACCTTATCGGCACTGCTTCGAGCGCGGGGCAGGTGATGTGGTACGAAAACCTGGGTGGCAATCCAGGGCAGATGTGGCAGAAGCACATCATCGATTCTTCGGCTGGCAGGGTGATTCACGGGAATCTCGTGGATATGGACGGAGACGGAGGAGTCGACTTAGTCACAGCGGTTGGCGTGAGCGGGAAGACCCCCGAGGAGTTGGCCGTCCAGCAGGTCGTCTGGTATGAGCACGAGGGCGACCCAAGAGCATCGCCTTGGACGAAGCACGTGATCTGCGAGCGGTTCCCGTTCGGGTTTGAGGCGATTGGGGTGGATCTCGATGGTGACGGAGAGATCGAAGTCGTCGCCACGGGTGGAGGCGACGAGGGCAGAGTGGCCGTGTTCAAGCATCGAGGCGACCCGCGGGGCGTCTGGGACATGGAACTCATCAAGGCGAATTGGCCTCGTGCGAACCAGGTTATTACAGCCGATTTGACCGGGAACGGCAGGCCGGATCTCATAGTGGCGGCGGAGCGCGACAACCAAGAGATACGGTGGTGGGAGAATCGGGCGTAGGGCTGACCGGTTATGGTGGTTGGTTTTGCACATTGACTACATTAGCTGCCCCGATGGATTCCCGCCTACGCGGGAGTGAAGGTCAATTGATAACGGGGGTGACTTTGCCCTCACCCCAACCCCCGTATCGACTACGGGGCGGGCTCTCTTCCGTGAACGGGAGTGGGGTTAAACGACGAGGGGCACCGTTTCCGGCGCCCCTCTGTTTATTGTTCATGCGACGCTAACCCACGTCTTGACCGGCTTCCCTAGTCCCCGTCGTCAGTCGTGGGTCCCCCGCCATTGTTCGAGGCGTCCTCGGCAGCCGACACGTCGGAGACGACGCCGGGCAGGTTCTTCAGGGTGCTGATGAGGTCGACCCCCGTGAGGGACTGCACGAGAGCGGGAAGCTGCGCAATCGTGGCAGAAACGTCCTGCGTGACCTTGCTGGCGCCGGCTCCCGCTCCGTCGTCGCCGCCGTTGCTGATGACGACGATGCTGTCGGTCTTGGCGAGCGGCTGTGCCACTGCCTCGGCGACCTGCGGGAGCGATTCGAAGAGCTGCTGGATCATGGCGGCCTGCCCGTACTGCTTCCACGCGTCGGCCTTCTTGTCCATGGCCAGGGCCTCCGCGAGACCCTGCGCCTTGATGGCTTGACCTTCAGCCTCTCCGCGCGCCTTGATGGCCGACGCTTCTGCTTCTCCACGTAGTATGGTCGCTTCGGCCTCTGCCTGGGCTTCCGCAATGACACGGGTACGTTCACCCTCCGCCACCGTCTCGAGCTTGTATCGTTCGGCTTCGGCCTCGACTCTGATGCGGCGCCTGTTGCCTTCCGCCCTCAGCTCCAACTGGTCGCGCTCGGCCTCTGCCGGACGCCGGATGGTCGCATCCAACTCTCGCTCTCGCCGTAATATCTCCTGCTGCTGGATCTCGATTTGCTTCTGACGCTCGACGACTTCGACCTGCAGCTCCTCTTCGCGGATCTGCTGGCGAGTCTTGGCCTCCTGCAGGGAGTAGGCCAATTCAGCTTCGGCTCGTCGAGCGTTCACCTGCTGGTCGTACGCCGCTTTCTGAGTCTCGTAGTCACGCTGCGACTCAGCGATGGAGGTGTCGGCGGTATATCTCGCCGCTTCTCGCTGCTGCTCTGCCTGGGCCGATTTGATCCCCGAGTCCCGCGCGGCCTCCGCCTCACCGATCGTGGCGTCTCGCTTGACTTCCGAGGTTCTTCGGACTCCGAGGGCCTCGAGGTATCCCTGCTCGTCCTGAATGTCGCGGATCGAGAAGCTGACGATCTCCAGTCCCATATTTGTCATGTCGGTTGCGGCAACATCGCGGACCTGTTCGGCGAACGCGACCCGGTCACGGTAGATATCCTCGACCGTCATGGTGCCGAGAATGGCGCGCTGCTGGCCCTCAAGGGTCTGGAGAGCGACCTCTGCGGTCTCATTCACACTCTTGCCGAGGAACTGCTCGGCGGCGGTCCTTATGGCCTCCTCGCCTCGTCCGACTTTTACCTGGGCCACGCCGTCGACGGATACGGAGACGCCTTCCTTTGTGTACACTCTCGCGGTGTTGACCTGAAGGGTCATGACTTCCAGCGAGAGCATCTGGGCCTTTTGGACAAACGGCAGAACGAAAATCCTGCCGCCGACCTTGACCTTCGGCTGTTTACTTCCCCCTGAAACGATCAGGGCGTGGTTCGGTCCTACTGTATGAAAACCTGCCATTTACTTCCCCCTTATTCTTGCTGAGTTGGGCTCGTGCTAACGTCGGTTGCATCGTCGATGTCTTCGTAGAGCTTCTCGACCTTGAGCACCTCATTATAGACGCCAACGACTCGAATCTCATCACCTTCCTTGATTGTCACTCCGGGTTCGGTTGAAGCCGACCATTCCTGATTTGCGACCCAGACCTTGCCTGCTGGTCGGAGCTCGGATACGGCAACGCCCCACTGTCCCTCGAGCAGGACCTCCTCTTCGCTCTGGAATCCGGTGGATACGCCACCCTCGTTGCGGGCGAACCTGATGAAGAAGTACCAGAACACGGTCATGAGAGCGGTCATCAAGGCAATCATGATTGGGCTCACCAGGAAACTGGGCTCCGGCACGTCGGCAGGGCTGAAGAAGTTCCCGAAAAGCAGGAGTGCGCCGACTATGAGAGAAACGAGTCCTCCAGCACCGAATACGCTGAATCCGGGGGCCACTGATTCGCCGTAGAAGAGTCCCATCGCAAGGGCGATGAGGGCAACGCCTAGCCAGCTTCCGGGCAGGTTCCAGAATCCTACGAACGCCAGTCCGAGGGCGATGACTCCCAGGATCCCAGGCCCGAAGAGGCCAGGCATTATTACCTCGATGAGAATTGCGATTCCTCCGATGAAGAAGAGCGCAAATACGACGTTGGGACTGGCGAGGATATCCAGTACATGTTCCATGAATGTGCGATCGAGCTGGCTCACGCTTGCCTCTTCGGCAGTCAGAGTGAGCTGGCCGGAAGCGGTTGTAACCGTACGCCCTTCAAGCTGTTGGAGCATGGAGTTCATGTCCGGCGCAATGAGGTCGATGACGCCGAGCTCGAGGGCCTCCTCGGCCGAATAGGCGGTCGACAGGAGGACGGTGTTTTCGAGGGCCTCGGCGTTGCGGTCGCGCGTCTGTGCGATGCTTCGGATGAAGGCGCTCGTATCAGCGCTGATCTTCTTTGTGAGAGTAGGAGGAATATCCCCGCCGTCGGACGTGATGGGAGAGGCGGCCCCGATGGTAGTGCCGGGCGCCATGACGGCAACATTGGCTGCGGCCGCAATGAAGGTGCCGGCGGACGCCGCCCTCGCGCCGGCGGGGCCGACGAATACCGCGACAGGCGTGTCCGAAGCCAAGATATCTTCAACAATCTCGCGGGTGGACTCCAGCAGACCGCCGGGGGTGTCCAGCTGTATGACGATAAGGGATGTGCCGCTGTCTCGGGCCTCGTCGATTCCGCGTGCGATCCGGTCGGCGGTCAGGGGTTCGATGTTGCCGTCGACCTCGATGACGAGGACGGAAGGGCCCTCTGCGGAGACGGAATCACCAGACTGCCACACGACAACGGTGGCGGCGATCATTACGAATAAGGCTGTAATGACGTGGCGCATGGAAGCTCGCTAACCGTAAGAATCTAATATTTGTTCGCATCGTAATGGAGACCAAATGGCCTGTCAAGCCAGGTTAGTCGTTATCGCACTGCGAACATCACGCCTTTAATCTACTGTATCCCCAGTGGGCCCGCATCACACGACTCTGTGATTCTTGGTGGAAAGAAAGAAGCCCCAGGAGGTATCCCGGGGCTTCTTCTGTGAGTCTTAGTTGTCGCTGCGAGGACTAGTAGTCCATCGGCGGCGCCGGAGGCATTGCCGGGGTCTCCTCGGGAATATCGGAGATGAGAGACTCGGTGGTGAGGACCATCGCGGCGACGCTGGCGGAGTTCTCGATAGCCGCGCGGGTGACCTTGGCGGGGTCCATGATGCCGCGCTCCAAGAGGTTGCCGTACTCTCCTGCCTCTGCGTCGTAACCGAAGTCGTCTTCGCCCTTGAGGCTCTCAGCAAGCACGACCTCGCCCGCAACGCCGGTGTTCTCGGCGATGAGCTTGAGCGGCTGCTGGAGGGCCTTTCGCAGGATGCGGATGCCCGTGTCCTCGTCGCCGGACAGATCGAGCGAGTCGAGGGCGGTGCTTGAGCGGACGAGCGTGAGACCGCCGCCCGGAACGATTCCTTCCTCAACCGCTGCACGGGTGGCGGACAGGGCGTCCTCGACGCGGAGCTTCTTCTCCTTGAGCTCCACCTCGGTCGCGGCGCCGACCTTGATGATCGCGACGCCGCCGGACAGCTTGGCGAGGCGCTCCTGGAGCTTCTCGCGGTCGTAGTCGGAGGTGGTCTCTTCGATCTGCTGCTTAATCTGC
>JAPOPA010000018.1 GCA_026713145.1 Chloroflexota bacterium | reverse complement strand
GACAAGATGTCCAGCGACGTTCCTGTCGGGCTGTACCGCACCTACGCGAAGCTCCCCGACGACGAGGAGTTCGGCTACAACGCCTGGTGCCGGAGCGTCGCAAGCGGGAGGACGTTCCTCAGCGGCGGCCCTATCATCCATTTTTCCGTAGACGGCAAGGCCATCGGCGACACGGTCGCCATCTCAGGCCCGGGCACGGTCGAGGTCGAGGCGTGGGCGGAGAGCATCTTCCCCATCAACGTCCTGCAGATCGTCCGAGACGGCAAGGTCGTTGCCCAGGTGGAGTCCACCAACGGCACACGGCGGCTGGAGCTGAAGGAGAAGATCACCGTAGACAAGCACACGTGGCTGGCCGCGAGATGCGGAGGCCCCGAGTACATGGGCAGCTTCTACCACATAGACGCCATGGCGCGCGGCATGTTCGCCCACACGTCGCCCATCTACGTGTCCGTCGGGGGCGACTGGTGGATGTTCAGCGAGGAGACGGCCCGGTACATGCTCACGCTCATCGAGGGCAGCATCTCCTACATCCGCGACACGTCGGCGCAGCACACGCACGGCGGAGTCACCCACCACCACGGCCAGGACGACCACATCGCCTACCTCGAAGCGCCCTTCCACGAGGCCCACGCGGCGGTGCAAGAACGTGCGGAGCGGTTGGGGTTTAGGCTGTAGGTGAATTCAGTGTCGGTTGGGTCAAACCATGCTGCTAGTTAGTACGCCGATGTCCTCGAATCTACCGTCTCACGAGATGCACTATGCCTTATTGTGAGGAGTGTGGAGACACTACGCTTGATAAGGATGCGCGGTTCTGCGTCAAGTGCGGGGGCAGGATGAAGCTCGATGACTCCACCACCGAACATCCGCCCAATGCGAATCGAGCAAGACCATATTGCAGGAAATGCGGCAGCATCTCAACGGACGAGGAAGCGCAATTCTGCATTCAATGCGGGGGTGCGTTGGAGCGGGACGACGTTCCCATTAGCAAGGAACTATCGCCCGCTTCAAGAGCCCACCAACCCTTACCAGAAAAGCGTCACACTTCATTTTGGAGGGGGAAAAAGTGGGTAATTGTACTAGTGGTCGGTAGCATTGTCCTGTTAGGGATCATTGCGTCCATCTGTGATTCACCTGAGATTGAGAGCCCGGCACCTACACACACGCTAACTCCAACGCCTATCCCGACGTGGACGCCGATTGTTCCCACCGCTACTCCGTTAAACGTTGATAACCAGTTGGTTCCGCTTACGCCGAAGACGACAGTTACTCCGACACGCGTTCCTAGTCCTGTTCCAACGTCTACACCGACTAGTCAGGCGGGTGGGGATGAAGACGTCTTAGTATCAGCGGTGGTTTGGCGATTTTGCGATGGGTTCCTCAACCATGAGCCGGACGAGACGCTGATTGTAATCCTGATAGGTATGAGGGATAGTCCGCCAAGTGACGAGAATGCTAGGCGGGTGCTCACTTCGCTTGTGGCCACGATGACTACGGCATCGGATGCGGAGGAAGCGGAGCGGTTAGCCGCTCAGACTTACAAAGCGTGTGAGCAGTGGCGTTCGGAAGACCCGCAACCGGCATGGCTAACCCCGACATCAGAGAATTCAAGATCGCCAGAGAATAACCAACCGCAGACACAATCTACGGTTGAGAAGGATACTCCCGTTCTGTCGGCGCGCAGCGCGTGCTCCCCTGTTGATTTCTCCGAGGTTCATGAGTCTGTGAGGCAATATGCACGTGGGGTGGCGTGTATACAGGCGGACAATAGGCAGGGGACGGGATTTGTCATTAGAAACACGGACTCAGGAGAGGGGTACTTGTTGACCAACGCTCACGTGGTGGGAGTTGACCCTGATAGTGTGGTGGTATATTTAGAGAACGTTGCGTACAACGGCGAATTGATAAGGGCCAATGAAGCACGCGACTTGGCGATGGTGCGCATCTGTTGTGGCGAGTTTGTCGTGCTGAAGCGTACTAATCGGGGTGTGAGGTTTGGTGAGTGGGTGGGTGCGTTAGGGTTCCCTGGCGGGAAGTTTTCCGTAGATTCAGGAGTGGCTAGGGCAACGTTTGACCGTACTCTAAACACGTACATAGAGCACACGGCTGATGTGAAGCCAGGGGGAAGTGGTGGGCCATTGTTGACTTTCCCGTTGAAGGCCGTGTTCAGGGCCGTAGACGGTAAGGGGTTGAATTTGGAGGAGGGGGAGGTCTTGGCAGTGATAGGAGTTACATCGGCTAAGTCTTTGGAGCACGAATTCACCACATACACGATATATCAGGGGGATGTGATTGCTTTTGTGGACAGCACATGGGGAGGCTTGGGCTTGAAGTTGGCTGAGCGGCCCTCGCTGTCAGACGGTTTCGATGTGTACACCGTGTCATGGTAAGTTGCTAAAGTGGGCTTGACGAGTGGCCGAATCTGCCCCGCAACATCAGAGGATTACCGTCCTGGGCTTGTCGTGAATGAACCTGACGATTGCCTGTTCGCGCGACAGTCCTGCCGAGTCTAGCTGCGCCAAGACAGAGTCCAAAGACGCGCCATGGGCTCGAACTCCGCCGGTGTGGACAGCGATCCACTGCCCGGAAAAACGTTCAATCACACGAACATGACGTGGCGCAGACCCGATCACCCTTGGCGTTGCAGCAAGAGCCGGTGTAGGCATATACTGTGACTCACAGAAACTGTGAGACTGTGAACGTGAAGAACATCACCGTATCCGTCGATGAAGAGACACATCGGTCCGCCCGCATCAGGGCGGCTGAGTTGGGTACGTCGGTATCGGCGCTGGTGCGCAACTATCTCAGGAGTTTGTCAAGGGACGGCGCCAGTGGGGCAGAGGACACCCGGTCCGGCGCAGCGACGTCAGGCGCGCTTCGGCGCACTGATTTGGAAGATGTGGTTGCGGACTTCGAGGCGCGCGGCGTGGGGCTGCGCATGTCCGATAACCTGACCCGCGACGAGTTGTACGACGAAGCAATGAACGGCCCTGATGCGGTTCGTTGACACCAACGTGCTGCTCTACGCGGTGAGTCTCTCGCCGGACGACACAGGTAAACGCAGTCGCGCTCTCAAGCTGTTGAGAGGGGGTGACTTGGCGGTTTCGGTGCAGGTGTTCCAAGAGTTCTACCATCAGGCGACTCGTCCTACACGTCCGGACCGCCTGACACATGACGATGCCTTGGCCTTCCTCGAAACGCTCCTGAGGTTTTCGATCCAGGAGATTAACTTGGAAGTGTTCCGCACCGGCGTGGCAATTAGCCAACGCTTTGGGTTGTCATACTGGGATGGAGCGATACTGGCGGCCGCTCGTGCCCTTGGCTGCGACGCCGTGTACTCAGAAGACCTCAGTTCCGAGCAGGACTACGACGGCCTTCGAGTGATTAACCCCTTCGCCCGCGTCGAGTAGTAGGGCTGACCCACTTCAATGTCGGCAACTCCTCTCGCCGGAGAGTTCGCAGTGCGAAGGGTTGCAGCCTAGACGGGAACCGCCTCAACCGGATCGGGAATGGGAAGTCCCTTCTCCGCCAAGATCGCCAGATGCTCGATTACGGCCTCAGCTATCAGGGCCTTTGTCTCTTCCTCGGTCTCACCGGCGGCCACACAGCCGGGCAAGTCGGGCAAATGCGCGGCGTAGCCGTTGCCACTCTTCTCAATTACGACCGGGTATGCCGTTACGGTTGATGACATTATTCACCTATCGCAGTCCGGCTTGCTTCAGGATGCTTTGCCACCCTTTCGTAGTAAAGGCGAATTGCAGGGCAATCGTATACCATGCAACATGATTTCGACACATACCCCGGAGGCCCTTTGAACCATGGACTATGAACCCATCGACATATCTGGTCTGTGCAGCGCGGGCGCGGATACCCTGCCAGGCGAGGACCCGATGCTGGGCGAACAGGCCATGCGCGGTCTCCCGTTCATTGTCGGTGCCCCCGGTGGCGACCCTGATGGGAAGTGCTACGTCTCGCTGGGAGAGGGTGATGCGTCGGTAAGCCTGCCGGTCGGCAGGACGGCGCACAACGTCGTCGTCGCTCACCGGCAGATGGAGACCGAGCAGCACGCCAACGGCCCAATAGGCGTCCACGTGGCGGACTACGTCATCCGGTTCGAGGACTCCGAGACCGTCACGGTGCCAATACGCGAGCGCTACGAGATCAGCGTGGTCAGCGACCGGCAGGGGATTTCCCGGTTCGGGATAGGGCATCCCTACGTTGCCGTGACCGACCGGGAAGACACCCTCATGCCCCGCTTCGAGGGCCCCTTCGACCTGATAGGCAGACGCCAGACGGAGTCCGTCCAGGCGCTGCCCGAATGGTACTGGCTGTTTGCGTGGCGCAACCCGACTCCCGACCGCGCGATAGAGTCCATCGAGTTCGTGCCCCGAGGTCCGCGGTTCATCGTCGCGGGCGTCACGCTTGGGCACGTCGACGAGCACCCCTTCTCCCGCGACGCCCGCCGTCCCGTGCGTGTAACCCTCAAGGACGCCGAGCGGGCCGAGAAGGCCTTCGATCTCGACGTGACAATCGACCGGGGCGAGCGCACCTACGTCCACCCGCTCCCGGAACAGTCGTCCGACGATTTCCTGACGGACCCGCAGAAGGGCTTCGGCGAAGCCCAGAACCCGAAGTCCAGCCCCGCCTACGTCGAGCTGTCCGGCATTCCCTCCGCTACCGTAGAGGTGTCCCAGGGCGGAGAGAAGGTCGAGAGCGTGAAGTGGGGCGACGTCGAGAACGGCGGCGCCGTCGATACCGACAAGGTGCGCATCGAGCTCATCGAGCCGGGCAAGAACTGGGTGCGCGTCAAAGTCGTGGACGACGAGACCGGACGGCCCGTACCGTCCCGCGTCCACTTCAGGTCGCCCGACGGCGTGCCGTACCAGCCTCACGGCCACCACAACCAGGTGAACTCCAACCTCGACACGTGGCACATCGACGTTGGCGGCGACCTGCGTCTCGGCCAGATCAGCTACGCCTACATCGACGGCACGGCGCAGGGCTGGCTTCCGAGGGGCGAGGTCATCGTGGACGTCGCTCGCGGCTACGAGTACGATCCGCTCCGCGCCAGGGTCAACATCGCCCCCGGCCAGCAGGACCTCGAACTCCGCCTCAAACGCTGGATCAACATGAACGAGCGTGGGTGGTACTCCGGCGACTCGCACGTGCACTTTCTCTCCACGCAGGGCAGCCACTTCGAGTCGCAGGCCGAGGACCTCAACGTCGTCAACCTGCTGCAGTCGCAATGGGGCAGCCTCTTCACCAACGTCGAGGACTTCACGGGAGAGCCCAGCGTCACGCGGCAGGGCAACAACATCGTCTACACCTCGCAGGAGAACCGGCAGCACTTCATGGGACACATGATCCTGTGGGGCCTGAAGGAGCCGGTGATGCCCTTCTGCTCCGACGGCCCGTCCGAGTCCGAGATCGGCGGACCCATGCAGACGACCTTGAGCCACTGGGCCGACGAGGCCCACGCCCAGGGCGGATACGTCGTCAACCCGCACTTCCCGCACCCCAACGGCGAGCCGTCCGCCCTCATCGCCACCGGACGTCTCGACGCCGTGGAGATGATTATGCAGCAGGAGTTCTGGCACAGGGAGTGGTACCGCTATCTCAACTGCGGCTACCGTCTTCCGCTCGTCGGCGGCACCGACAAGATGTCGAGCGACGTTCCCGTCGGGATGTACCGCACCTACGTGAGGATCCCCGATGACGAGGAGTTCACCTACGAGAACTGGTGCCGGAACGTCGCGAAGGGCAGGACGATCCTCAGCGGAGGCCCGATCATTCACCTGACCGTCGACGGACACGAGGTCGGCGATACCATCGAGCTTTCAGGCCCCGGCACGGTCGAGGTCTCGGCATGGGCGGAGAGCGTTGTGCCGATGTCCCGCCTGGAGATCGTTCAGGAAGGACGGGTGGTCGCCTCCACCGAGTCCGACAAGCCGACTCGACGACTGAGCATCAGCGACAAGATCGCGATCGACGGCAACTCGTGGGTGGCCGCGCGAGCGGGAGGGCCGGGCTACTACGGCGGGTACTCGTACTACGACCTCTGGGAGCGGGGGATATTCTCCCACACCTCGCCGGTGTACATCGCCGTCGGGGGCGCTTGGAGCATGTTCGATAAGCCGACGGCCAAGTACATGCTCACCCTGATCGACGGCGCCCTGACCTACATCGACAACAGCTCACGGCAGCACTCGCACGGGTACGTCACGCATCACCATGGCGAGGACGACCACATCGGCTACCTCAAGCGTCCGTTCATCGAGGCCCGTGACGCCGTACGCCGGCGACTGCACGACCACGGCTGACCCTACGGGGGCTTTCCCTCTCATATCCGACCGCCGTTTGCAGCATGCAAAGCGCAACGAGCGAGCGTCGCTTGCAGGCGGCCGTATTGAGTGCTATCTTTGCCTGCCAAACAAACACCACACGGCACCGTGGAGGGTCTCATGAGTATGACCATGTCGAGCGCGCTTCCGGATAACAAGGCTGCAGGCGTGGCCCTTGTCCTTGGAGTGCTACTGTCGTTCTTAGCGGTTCTTTTCCTTCCGGGGGGCACCCTGATTGACCCGGCGGACCAGACAGACTTTCCGGCCGCCGTAGCCGCCCTGGCTGACAATGCGAACATTTCCCACGCGACTACGCTGCTGTTTATCCTCGCACTCCTGCTGGAGGCGTACGGGCTGCTCGCGCTGTTTCGTTTGGCCGACATGGACGGGAGCGTTGCCACCGCGGCCTTGCGGTTCGGGCTCGTGGGAGTCGTGTTCAGCATGGGCCTATACATCGTTGAACTCGGCACGTGGCACATGGTAGTCCATACATTGACCCACGGATTGGGAGGCTCCGTAGGACAGGCAGACTTGGAGGACTTTGCCGTTGTCATTTTCGCAATGGGCGGGGCCGTGCATTTCGCGTTTCTGGCCATCGCTTCCCTAGCTTCCATCTTCCTGGGATTCGGGCTTGTTTCACGGTTCGCCGAGCTGAACATCTATAAGTTGGCCTCCTACGGGATGATCTTCGTCGGAGCTGCCGGGCTCTTGAACCTCATTGTCGTTCAGCACATCCACGACATCGACCTCAATCTCATCGCATTGATCAGCAATGTCCTTCTGACCATCGGGGCCATTTGCTACTTCATATTTGGGGTGGGGATGTACTTTGGGCGGAGCGCGTTCGCCTCGGGTGAGGCCTCCGGGTAAGTCCACTCTCGATTCATGTCGAGCGCTCGAAACCAGGAGAGTGTCCGATAGGTCAGGCGCGACCGTTCGCGGTGAGCTTGTCGAACCGTGCACGGAGTGGCCACCCTTCGACAGGCTCAGAGCCTGCCCCGTACCCGATACGGGGGTGAACGGGGTACCTTTTGGACTCCCTCTTTGGTAAGTTGCCGCTTTCACCGACCGGAGATATCCCATGATGACCACTTCCAACCGACATGAGGCCGCAGGCGCAGCCTCGCAAACCGTTCTGATTACCGGCGCCTCCGCCGGAATCGGCAAGGCGATCATCACAGGCAGCAGCGATGCGTGGAGGGAAGCAGCAGTGGCGGCCGGAACGGACCCCGAGGCCACTCGTGCCGCCCCATTGCGCACGACCGCGCTCTACACCGGCGAACCCGCCAAGGATGGCTGAGGCACGTCCGCCGTTCTTCCGAACAGAGTTTATAGCTCCATGTGCCGATGAAACCGAAGGGGCCGCCGCATAGGTTGCAACGACCCCTCTCTGCGCTGTCGTCAGCCGGCCCACAGCCTCCGGCCTTACCTTCGACACTGTGCTCGACTCCGTCAGTCCGCCGAAGACGTGTCCACTTTCTGGGTCGAGTCGGCTGCAAGGGTGCTATGTGAGAGCCCGGCGGAGTTCCCGGCCTTGTCATATACGCCGCCGCCGTTCAGCTTGAGACTGTTGGCGCCGATGCCTACGCCGTCGCTGTCGGTATCGCCCTGCTGGACTGCATAGTGGAAGACCAGCACGCTGCGCAATCCGCGCTTCAGTATGGTCTCGAATGCCGCCTGGCGAGGCACTCCGCCAACGTCTAGTTCCATGTGAAAGTCTCCTTGGAACTGGATCATCTCGTTGAACGTGGCTTCCACGCTGATGACCTCGCCGGCGGCATAGGCCTCGCCGTTGGCAGGACGCGACGTTATGCCAAGAGACGTGACGGCTGGGGCATACGTATCGACCTTGTGGGCGGGCTGGTGGCCCATGCCGAGGTAGTTAGGGTGCCGCTCCACGTCCGTGCCTTTGGCCTTGATGGTGCCGCTCCCACCGAAACCGTGACTATCAATGCCGAGCGCCACCATAATTCCCTTGTCGTCCATGTCGCCCGGACGCACGGTGTAGCCGAAGACAAGCCTGTCGGTGCCGGAACCGCGCAGATAGCTCGCCCACCTAGACGATTCCTCCGGGTTGTGGCCGTTGGACCCAAGATACAGTTCCACGGACACATCACCCTCCACCACCACGTCGGTGTCGAAGGTCATGGCGACCTCGATGACCTGGTTGGCGCGATACGCTTCCCACCCATCGGGCGGCAAGGAGATAATCCGGGCGCTCTGCACGTAGGGCCGCCCATCGACGCTTTGGTTCCAAGGGCCACTAACGCCAGGGTGACTGTAGTTGATCGGCACGTCGGTTCCCTCGGCGTAGATATTGCCTGAGAAACCGGTGGCCGGGCTCCTGTCATCGGCCACACTGGCCGAACTCACGCTGATGCCGTCCGTGTCGCGGTCTTCCGGCTGCACGCGATACCTGAAGACGAGAGACCGGCTGCCGGACCCACTGGTATACTTAGCCGCGCCCCCCGTACTGTCGTCCCCAGTGCCGATGTACAGGCTCACCATCGGAGTCCCGTCCACTTCCACCTTCTGGTCCAAGTCCACCGTGATATCGATGCTTTCAGCCGCACGGTAGAACATCGTATTCACGGGTTTCGAACTGATGTCCACCACCGTGATTTCGGGCGCGTCGTCATCCTCGATCTCTACCACGCAATGGTGCCACTCACCACCGTCCCAAAACCCCATTGCGAACGTCTCGTCGTGTTCGGGTACCGAGTCCTCCTTTGTGACGATGGGGGCCCACAGGGTGCTATCGCCTCCTGATGAATTAGATTCAATCTTGACTCCGTGGTACTCCTCGTAGTCATCGGAATCGGCAGTGTGGTAACGGTTGTCCGTGAAGAATGTGGCCCTCTTAATCTTGTGACCTGACCGGCGTATTCCCATCTTGCCGGTGTTGCCTTCCAGGATCGGATCGGGACAGACCACATACATCGAGTTATGGTCGGCGTAGGCTGTGCGAGACGAAACGGGAATCGCGATAACTAAGGCTAATAGGGCGAATAGTGCGGGAGCCACAACGTAAACGGCGACCTGTCTGATGCGGGGCAATCCGAATGTCCAATGTATAAATTGCATCTCATACCTCCTGGCAGTGACGCACATATATGAGTTCGACTATTGATAGAGATACCGCTCCAATAAGACCTCCTTTCTCCAATCGCCTACCATCTAGAACGCCTCGCAAGTTCACAAAGTTGTTATATTTGTACTCTCGCAGGCAGGTTCACAGTGGGCGTAATCCTTCATGGCCGGCACTTGAAACCGGTCCACAGCAAACATAATCCATATCCAGGTGATGAGATTAAGTCTCTTAAGAAGGAGACGAATCTGGAGACCACAAAGTCTGCGAGCCTGTCTGGTTAGCAAGTCGAAACCGTTCGTGACGCGCTTGCCGAACCATGAACGGCGTGACCACCC
The DNA here is from genome assembly GCA_026713145.1 of Chloroflexota bacterium. GTDB lineage: Bacteria > Chloroflexota > Dehalococcoidia > Lucifugimonadales > VXLM01 > VXLM01. The sequence goes on along the minus strand of JAPOPA010000018.1, from coordinate 1,677 downwards.
TTCGACAGGCTCAGAGCCTGCCCCGTACCCGATACGGGGGTGAACGGGGTACCTTTTGGACTCCCTCTTTGGTAAGTTGCCGCTTTCATCGTTTACGATTCACCAAACAGACCGGAGATATCCCATGATGACCACTTCCAACCGACATGAGGCCGCAGGCGCAGCCTCGCAAACCGTGCTGATCACCGGCGCCTCCGCCGGCATCGGCAAGGCGACGGCAATGAGGCTGTTGCAGGAGGGCTACACCGTCTACGCCGCCGCCCGCCGCGTCGAGAATATGCAGGACCTCGAAGACCTCGGGGCCACCGCACTCAAGATGGACGTCACCAGAGAAGAAGACCTTGTTGCCGGCGTGTACCGCGTCATCGAGGAGCAGGGCGGCGTGGACATCCTCATCAACAACGCCGGCTTCGGACTCTACGGCCCCATGGAGGACGTTCCTCTCGACGACGCGCGGTACCAGTTCGAGGTCAACCTGTTCGGACTGGCCCGGCTGACCCAGCTCGTCCTTCCCTCCATGCGAGAGCGCCGGACGGGAAGGATTGTCAACGTCTCCTCCATCGCCGGGAAGATGCACGGCCCCCTGGGATCTTGGTACATCGCCACAAAGCACGCGCTCGAAGGTTGGTCGGACTGCTTGAGACTCGAGCTCAAGCGCTTTGGCATCGATGTCATCATCATCGAGCCCGGACTCATTCGCACGGAATTCGGCTCTGTCGCCTTCGCGCCCATGGTCGAGCGCTCCGCGAACTCCCCGTATTCCGACATCGTCAATGGGATGACGAAACGGTTGGACAGCTACAAAGGCGGTTCGCAGCCGTCCGTCATCGCCGACACCATCCTCAAGTCGGTCCGCGCCAGGCGTCCCAAAACGCGCTATGCGGCCGGCCAGTACGCCAAGCCTGCCCTCCTCCTCCGCAGACTCGTCAGCGACCGGATGTTTGACAGGATCATCGGCAAAATGGCTGGCTAGAATCGCTCGGCACCCGGCGACATCGGCAGGTCTCACGACCTCGCCGAACTGCCGAATAAGAGTGTCCCGGCATTCCCCGTGTCTGCGACGTACCGACTATGACGGCCTCTGCTGCATTTTGGGCGTATCGGTGACCGAGCACTAGTGAATTAGGAGAGACCGGTAATGCGCGAAAATGATCTTTCAAGAGAGCCTGCCGACCGGACGCACGGGTATGCAAGACCGCTGGCAATATCGCTGGAACAGGCGGAGGAAATTGCCGCTCGTGTACAGGAGCTGATCAGGGCCGGGCGAGCCGGCTCCGCGTGGGAACTCATTCGGCACCTGCACCCTGCGGACATGGGCAGCATCGTAGCGGGACTGCCTCGCGCAAGCCGTGACGCCATGATCCACGTCATGGCCCCGGATACCTTCGCGTGGATGCTGCGACAGATGAATCCCGTCCAGGCAGCACGGATAGGGACGCGACTGGGCTCGAATGTGCTCACGTTCGTGCTCGGCCAGCTGCGACCGCAACAGGCGATTGCGACGCTCAGGCGTCTTCCCCTTCGGCGCGCCCATGAGGTTGTCGAATCCCTGGAGCAGCCCCTGCCCGAGACGGAGTTCCTTGACTTCGAGCCGGACACGGCGGGGGGGCTCATGGTCGAGGAGGGTTCCCCCGCCGGGGTCGAAGGGTCTTCGGAATATGGGGGGGGGAGGGTGCG
>JAPOPA010000090.1 GCA_026713145.1 Chloroflexota bacterium | reverse complement strand
CCCCCCCCCCCGCCACAACCGCCCATCGTGAACGACGCCCGTGACGTTGCTCTGCTCACGCTGCCGTTCCCGGGCAAATCGACCAGTCCCGAGGCCGCGGACGACATGAAGCGGCTGCGTGAGGAGCATATCCAACCAGCCTTCGATGGAGTGCCGGCGGAGGTGTACGTGGGCGGCCTGACAGCGGAGGTCGCCGACTTCTACGGCATCGTGCGGGTCTATACTCCCATCGTATTCGCCTTCGTTCTGGGTCTCAGCTTCCTCATTCTGATGATGGTGTTCCGGTCAATAGTCATCCCCATTAAGGCCATCATCATGAACCTGCTGTCCGTGGGTGCGACCTACGGGCTGCTGGTGCTGGTGTTTCAGAAGGGAATCGGCACGGACTTGTTTGGGTTCCAGCGTGCGGACGTGATCGACGCGTGGCTGCCGCTGTTCCTCTTTACGATTCTGTTCGGGCTGTCCATGGACTACCACGTCTTCCTCCTCAGCCGGATAAGGGAACGCTTTGACGAGACCGGGAACAACACCGAGGCAGTGGCCTACGGTCTGCGTTCTACGGCAGGTCTGATAACGGGAGCCGCGCTCATCATGGTGGTGGTATTTGGGGCATTCGCGTCGGGAGAGACCGTGGTGAACCAACTCATGGGATTCGGGCTTGCCATCGCGGTGCTCCTTGACGCGACGCTGGTACGGTCGGTGCTCGTTCCCGCCAGCATGGAGGTATTGGGCAAGGGGAACTGGTATCTACCTCCGTTCCTTCGGTGGTTACCAGACCTGCGAGTGGAAGCGGAAGAGGCATGAATTCCGTACTGTCGGGATCAGAGTTCAACCGGAGGTGTGAGCGCCAATGATCATACCTTCGGCTTATATACCGGGCTACGAGAAGGCCCGTCTTGTGGACGAAGAAGCTGCGAGCAACTACATCGCTCACACCACCATCGGCGACCCAGTTATGGACGATCTGTTGGAAGAGATGGCTACGCTGTCTCGGGATCAAGTCCACCAATTCATCCAGGCGGGGATGGATGAGGACCACGACGGCCTACGGGATGCCCCGCAAGGGCTGCGCGACTTTTTCGTTGACGCACCGCAGGCCGACCCGGACTGGCTCGACCGCGAAGCCTTTGGTCCCGGCATCCGTGCCTTCCAGAGAAACTCAGTGCTTGTACTGTCGGCCTTCGTCACCGGCACACTGATAGACGGCTTTTCGACACTCATCAGCAAGTCGTTCGTGCAGACCGGGCGCATATTCGACAATGGCGTCTGGCGGCTCAAGCAGAACAACCGGCAGCAGTTGGAGATATTCTGGCCCGGTGGACTGGAGAGGCAAGGCGAGGGATGGAAGTTGTCCGTCCGGATCCGGTTCGTCCACGGCCAGGTGCGGCGGCTGCTGGCACCGACGGCAGAATGGGAAGACGACGCCTGGGGCGTGCCGATCAGCGCGGCGCATATGGGCTACGCGGCCGCGTGTTTCGCTGCGCGCTCCCTCAATCACTCGGAGTCCCTTGGGGCACAGTACAGCACGGAAGAACGCGCCGGCTTCCACGACGTTTGGCGCTACGCCTGTTGGCTTATGGGCGTCCCCGAAACCATCCTCTTCACCGACGAGAGCCACGCCCTGGACTTGTACCGGATAGGCTCGATCTGCGAACCTCCCCCGACCGAAGACGCGATCATCATGACGAATGCGCTGATCAACTCCGCCCCGTTGGTCGCGGGCATGGTGGACAGGGAGCAACGACAGAAGCTGGTAAACAACGTCATCTACCCTGTTTCTCGTGGCCTCATAGGCAACGAACTCGCTGACCAACTGAAGTTTCCTGCGAACAGACTACCTTTCCCGTTGTTCTGGTTCCGGCTCGACCAGCGAATTCAAAAGATGAAAGCGCGGTTCCAAAAGGCAGGCTCCGCGAAGAGCTTTACGACGCTCCTAGAGGCGTCGGCCTATGACGACGCCGGCCTGAGTTACCGGCTTCCAGACCACGCGCACGCTGAAGAGGGCGGCGATTGGTAGGTTGGGGAGGTACCCCCTCTCTGTCTCTCACCCCCGGCGAGGGAGAGATTTCGGGAAACTCTCTAGCTAATCAAGCAGGGACTGGTCCCAGTCGACCCAATCGAGGACGCCGCTGATTTCGATTGACTCGCGCCAGTAGTCGACGTATTCCGGCGGCGGATCTGCCTGTCCGGGGAAGGACGGGCCGGTCTCGAGTCCCATGAGCCGGAGCAGCATCCGTGCGTGAGGACCGTCGGCGACCATGCCTGCGGCCACGCGGCTGCGGCCACGCTGGTAGACAGGATCGAACTGCAGCTGCCGATAAAGAGCTTCCAGTTCATCGTAGCGGCCTTCCTGCGTGAGCTTGGTCTGGTGCAGCGAGAGGCGCGGCGCGGCGTTTGCCATAACGTCGATCCTGCTCTTCATTCCGAAGCGCGCGCCCATGCCGAAGAACTGCCTGTTCTCGCTGAGGGCGAACCTGTCGCCGAACATCTGCTGGAAGCCGAGGTAGTCCTCGGTTGACGCGCCGGTCCACTTGACGCCGACGACGTTGTCGAGGTCGGCCAGCTTCTCGAAGAGGGTGGGACTGTAGGAGTAGCCGCCGGGCATGACCCAGAAGCTGTTATAGGTCATGATGCCGATGTCGACGCGGTCGTTGACGTACTTGTGGTGGAGGTAGATGTCCTCCTCGGTCGGCTGGGAGTAGTGCGGCGGAGAGAGAAGAACGAAGTCGATTCCTGCCTCGGCGGCGTAAGCGCACTTGCGGGCCGCCGCGCGGGCGCTGAGCTCAGAGACCATGACCATGGTCGGGGCGACTCCCTTGCCCTCGTCGATGATCAGGTCTGCGAGGGCGCGGAACTCGTCCTCTTCGAGCATGTACGTCTCCCCTGCCCCACCGGCGATGAGATGGACGCACTTGCCTTCGACCATCCCCTGATCGATGAGCCAGCGGATGTGTTTGCGCTGGCCGTCGAGGTCGAGGCTGTAGTCGTCGTTGGTGAAGGTCAGCATCGAGAGGACGCTGCCCTGGAGTCGTTCGCGGCTATAGTCGTTCGGCATCTTTGCTCCTGGTGGGGGAAGCCCCCTCTCTGTGTCTCTCCCCCGGCGGGGGAGAGATTTTTCTCGTCATTTCATCAGTCTTCGAGTATCGACTGGTCCCATTCGACGTGGTCCATGAGGCCGCTCTTGGTGAAGACCTTTCGAGTGTGGTCGTAGAGTGCCTGCGGGGCGGGTGCCTGAGCGGGGAAGTTGGGGCCTGCGTGGAGGCCCATGACCTCCCAGCGGACGTGGCCGAAGACGCCGTCGGCCACGGAGGCGAAGGCGGGGGCCTCGTTGCCCAGGCGGTTGTCGGTATCGAAATGGAGGGTGTCGAGGAGTTCGTCAAGCTCGTCATAGCGGCCGTCGCGGAACATCTCCCACTTGGTCAGTGACAGGCTCGGGGCGACGTTGCCGAAGAAGTCGACGAATCCGGCCATTCCGAATCGTGCGCCCTGGGAGTTCATCATGCCGTTGTCAATGAAGTTGAACTCGTCGGCGAAGAGTTTCAAAATGCCGACGTAGTGGGCGGGACTCCCTGAGCTCCACTTGAAGCCTACGACGTTCTCAAGGTCGATGAATCGCTCCATCAGCGACCGGGTGATCTCGTATCCGGGGGCAGGGGTGACCCAGAAGTTGTTGTAGTTCATCAGTCCAACGTCGGCGTTGTCGTTGACGTATTTCGTGTAGAGGTATACGTCCTCTTCGGACGGGCAGGAGTAGTGCGGAAGGCCGAGCTCGATGAAGTCGATACCGGCGTCACCGGCATACTTGGAGCGACGCGCTGCCGTTCTGGCGTTGAGGTCGAAGACACCGACCATCGTCGGGGCCTTGTCTCCGGCAGTGTCCACGAGCACGTCGATGAGGGCGAAGAGCTCGCCATCGTCGAGGAAGTAGCCCTCGCCATATCCACCGGCAGCGAGGAGGACGCCGTTGCCGTCCACACCGATGCCGTGGTCCATGAGCCAGCGGATGTGCTTCGCCTGCCGATCGAGGAGGAGGTTGTGGTTTTCGTCGACGAACGTGGGCAGGGAGACGACCGGCCCTACGAGTTTATCCTGGCGCTTTTTCATCGTGGTGGTTCCTCCTCGGTTATCCCATTCAATTGTGATAGCAGCGTTCTCTTGGCTGACCGAACCCAATAGATTCCCGCCTTCGCGGGAATGACGACAAGTGTACTCATTGTGGGAATCCACTTGAAGGAGTACGGCACAGTTGTAACGAGCTTCTATTACATCCTGAGTTCGAGTCTTGGTTGGATACGGCGGTCGGGCAGGTTGGTGTCCCGCATGAACTTGACGAGGTGCTGGTGGACGCCTAGCGCGACATCGGGGTTGTCGGCGATGACGTTGCGCTCCTGTCCGGGGTCGGTCGGGAGATGGTAGAGCTGGGACATGCCTTCGTCTGTGGTGTAGAGCAGCACCCACTCGCCGGTGGAGACGGTGGTCACGAGGCTGCTTTCCAGCTTACGACGGAAGTTGTCGACTGAGCGCACGGGGTCGCCGGGGTCGGCGAAGGGGACGGTGGTCACGGTGAATTCGCGTCCGGGGGTGGACGTGTCGCGAACGTTCGACAGAAGGGACTTGCCCTCCACCCATCCGGGGATGTCCTGTCCGAGGACTTCGAGGACGGTCGGCATCACATCGATGGCCGACGTCAGGCCGTTGTACACGTTTGGTTCCGCGCCGGGCACGTGGACGATCAGGGGAATCGAGGTGGTCTCCTCGTAGAGGGGAGAGAAGGTCCATGCGGAGCCGGGGTCGCCGTGTTGGAACATGGTGCCGTCGGGGCGCTTGGCGAATGTCATCTTGCCGAAGAGACCGCCGTGCTCGCCGAAGTAGAAGCCGTGGTCGGAGGTAAAGATGATGGCCGTGTCGTCCGTGAGGCCCATGTTCTCGACCATGCGGAGGAGGTAGCCGATCCATGTATCGACCATGGTGACCTCGCCGGCATAGGAGGCGCGGGCCTTGGCGACCTTCTCCTCTGTGTAGCCGGGGGCCTCCTGCCAGTAGCCGTAGGGGGGCTGCACGACTTCGCCATCGTGGTCGGGCATGTAGAGGCGGGAGTAGTAGGTTGGGGCGTCCCACGGTTCGTGGGGATCCCAGGTGTCGATGTAGAGGAAGAAGTCCTCGGTGTGGTGGAGCTGGAGCCACTGCATGGCCCGCGTGACGGTCTGGGCGACGTTGCGGTCGGCCTCGAAGCGCCATGCCTCGCGGGCGTCGCGGGACTCGTGATGGTGGTTAGCCAGGAGGCGGGTGACGGAGCCCTCCTGCCCTGTGTACATGGAGAATGTTTGAAATCCCTTGTCGTAGTTCATGCCGCCGCGCAGGTAGAAGGGAGTGTCGACCATGGCGGCGGTGTGGTAACCGTTGGATGCGAGTATCTCGGCGAGGGTCGTGGCGTCTTCGGGGAGAGGTTCCCAGCCCATGAATGACATCGTCCAGCGGCCGAGCGCGTGGTCGGCGCGGGTGGGCATGGTGGGGAATCCGGCGGCGTAGTGCCGAGTGAAGAGTGTGGACTTGGCGGCGAGAGCATCGAGCGAGGGGGTCAGGATGGGCTTCTTGCCGTAGGCGCCGAGGTGATCCTGTCGGAAGGTGTCGGCAACTATCCAGATGACGTTCATTCGGCTGTCCCCAGCGTCGTTTCGTTAGGCGGATACCTTATCATATCGGTGGGTGGGGGCGGCTATGAGGAAGGGCGGTTGCCGTTTGAACTCCGGGAGTATCTTGCATAGAATGGCGCTGCGCATCGACTCGCCACATGAGGCAGCAATGACAGAGACGAAACCGATCCTCTACTCCTATCCCGGGTGCGGGTATACGACCGATCTAAAGCGGGAGCTTCGGAGGGACGGCGTGGAGTATGAAGAGGTCGATCTGTTTGTCAGCCCGGAGCGGATTCCTGAGCTGTTGGCTCTGACGGATGGGGACAGGATCACGCCGGTGTATGTCGACGGCGACGAGGTTCAGATCGGGAAGAACGGGTTTGGGTGCACATTCTAAATATGAAGATGGCTGAAATGTTCGACATGACGGGACGGGTAGCCGTGGTCACGGGCGGCGGGACGCACCTTGGTCGCACGATGGCGACGGCGCTGGCGGAGCTTGGCGCAACGGTGGTGATCGCGAGCAGGCGGAAGGAGCTTTGCGAACAGGTTGCTGCTGAGATGTCGGCTGAGGGACTGAAGGTAGAGGGAGTGGGGTGCGATGCAACTGATGCTGGCCAGGTCGCCGCGATGGTGGACACGATTGTCGAGCGGCACGGAAGGCTGGACGTGATGGTGTGCAACGCGGGTGGTGGAGCGGCAGAGCCGACGTATATCCCGGAAGGCGACGTGTCGGAGTTCACGGCGACGCTGGAGATGAACGTGACGAGTGCGTACGTGTGCGCCAACGAGGCTGCGAAGGAGATGGTGAAGCAGGGGTCGGGATCGATCATCACGATCGGGTCGATTCACGGTTCGCTTACGAACGACAAGCGTTTCTACGATGGGACGGGGTTCAAACGTGGCGGTGCGGCGTACCAGACAGCCAAGGGTGGCATCATCAACTTCACGCGCTACCTCGCGATGGAGCTTGGGGATCGCGGCATCACGGCGAACTGCATCAGTCCGGGGCAGATACCAGGGCCGACGGCCGATCCGGTCATGGTCGAACGGGCACGACAGGCGAACGCTCTTGGCCGCACGGGGATGGCGGACGACCTCAAGGGGGCGGTGGCGCTGCTGGCGTCGCCGGCGGGGTCGTGGATTACGGGGCACAACCTAATCGTGGACGGTGGGTGGAGCATCTGGTAACAGGTTCTAAGCGCCGGGTGCTAGGTGCTGGATTCCCGCTTGCGCGGAAATGACGGCAGGATAGGAGTCTCCCTAGCGGTGGACTCACTCGAAGGTCTTCAGGTACTCGTGGGATAGGGAGAGTGGGCGGAAGCCCATGGTGGCGTACATGTTCTTGGGTGTGTCGCTTGGGTCGGTTTCGAGGGCGACTGGGCCTGCGCCTCTTGACCGGCTGTCGGCAACGCAGTGGTGGACGAGGGCGGTTGCGAGGCCCCGACGGCGGTAGTCGGGGTGGGTGTAGAGGAAGTCGAGGACGGCTATGCCCTCGCTGCTGATCCATGACGAGAAGAAGGCTCTCGGCGCTCCTTCGGCGTATGCCATCCAGTATCGTACGGGTGGGGAGACCGACTGAAGGGCGGCTATGCGTTGTGCTTGTGCTTCCGATGCATCGCGATTGTCGGTCTGCCGCGGAGGGCTGCTGTCGAACTCCCGGTCCGCCAAGAAGATGAGATCGCAGTAAGCCTGCCAGTCGGCGTCGGTCTCGACGAGGCGAATCTCGCAGGGTTTTGGTGTGCCGCGCAGGTCGTCGGTGAGCACCATGACGAGAGAGTCGGTGCGTTGATAGCCTTCCATCAGCAGCCACGCCTCGAACTCCACCGGCGTGTCGCGATCTACGTAGAAGTAGCGGTGCCGGTATCCCTTGAACTCGACCTCGATGCGTTCGCTCAGGCGGGCGATCTCCTGGGGAGTCGATGCGGTTACCTGCTCGACGCGGTTGGCGTCGTACTTGTCGGGAATCGAGCGATTTCTGATAAAGACCGCGCCCTGGGCTTCGAAGTGTTCTTCGTCTGCGTAGGAGGGGAAGTCGTCGATCGCCCTGTCGACGCGGTCCGCGAGGCTGTCGCTAGTGCCGTTTGCATATGATTCTGGCAACATACTCAGAACACCCTCACCCCCGTATCAAGTACGGGGCAGGCTCTCTCCCACGATGGGAGAGGGGATAAATCGGCACCTGGCTGTCGTCACATTCAAGTTGACTGAGTACTAATCATCGTCGAGGACGGCGGTGGCGGTGATCTCGACGTTGAGTCCCGGCTCGGCGAGCGCGGAGATCTCGACGTAGGAGTTGGTGGGCCAGAGGCCGTTGAAGTAGTGCTCCCATATCTCGACCTGTTCGCCCTCGATGGGCCACATGGTACGCATGTCGGTGGAGTAGGTGGTCATGGCGACGATGTTGGAGGCCGACCCGCCTTCGGCCTCGACGATGCGCACGATGCGGTCGATGGTGACTCGGAGCTGGTCGAATACGGGGCCGCCATCGGCGTCGGAGTTGCGGGCTGTGCAGCCGGAGATGTAGAGGGTGTTGCCGGCTCGGATCGAGCGGATGTAGGTGGGGCCTGCGGGGTAGATGTCTTCGTGGTTGTTTCGGGTGATTTTCATATTGGAGTCTCCTTGATCAGATTGTCATCAAAGGCTACATCTGAGCTTTGAATTTGCCGTCCTCTTGTGCTTCGACAGGCTCAGCACGAACGGGGATGGATTCAGAATTCTTCAGCAAGCATATCAAGTGTAGGGCAAGGTGGTGCCGGCATCAATTGGCGTCTAATTCCCAATGTCGAAAGACTCTCTCCGCGGCCTGGGAGGCGGTCAGGTGTGTTGTGTCGATTGTCAGGGTATCCCCCAGATCGTCCGGGGTAGTGAAGTGGCCGGACTCTAGGATTCGGTTGAACTCATCGACTGAGGTTATCTTTCGAAAGCAAGTCCGTTCCGGGCTGGTCAGGCGACGGTCGTTCTCGGCTTTCTCGCAGGTCAGATGAACGAAACGAACACTGCCGCCAGCCTCAATCACGTGATCGCGGACGTTCGGGACCATCTCACCGGGCAGGGACTTCTCGAAGACGAATGTAGTGATGAGTCCGGGGATACCGTCGGCGACGGCCTGCTCAATCACCATGGGCCACATACGATTGCGCAGCTCGATGAAGCCTCTTCCATCGAATCCGAAGACCGACTCAAGCATGTCCGCAAGCTGATGGATGTGGAACAGCCTGTAGCCTGGCAGCAGGCAGGCCAACTCTCTAGCGACCGCCAGCTTTCCGACGCCGGGTAGGCCATAGATGATGTAAAGTTGCATGCCGGTCTACACCTGAATTAGGGGTGAATTGTCCTTCGACAAGCATTCAAGTAACGGTGGGATCCCCCTCTCTGTATCTCTCCCCCGGCGGGGGAGAGATTGTGGGTGACTCTACGGCAGCTGCTGACACCCTTGCATGGCCCCGATCGCGAGGCGTAACGCTGCCCAGGGTGAACGTGGGTTCCCTTGCGGGCATTTATGTGAACCTGACGATGGGCTGTTTGCCTAGTCCGACTGGGCGGACATCTCCCTGATGATCCATTGGTCGCTATTGTGATCGTAGGAGGTGCGTAGGAAGCAGGCGTCGCCGAAGGCGAAGCGCACGATGCCGGGGTGAGGTGAGACACCAACTATGCAGTGCGTGGCGGCGTTGAGGATGCCCCCGTGGGCGACCACGAGTGTCGAGGGAAGGCCGCGTCTGACGACGCTCTGGAGGGCCCTTGCTCCGCGGCCCAGCAGGTCCCAGCCGCTCTCGCCCTCGCCGGTGGAGGGGACGTGGGGCTGGAAGGGGTTGGTGTATTCGGGTATGGGGTAACGCTCCCTGGCCTCGTCGAAAGGTAGACCGGCCAGGGGGCCGTTGTCGCGCTCCATCCAGTTGGCGTCGTACTCGATGGGAATGTCGAGGACCTCGCCGACGATGCGGGCGCTCTCTGAGGCGCGGACGAGGGTGCTGGCGACGATCAGGTCGAATGTGACGCCGCTCTGCTTCCACTGGTCGGCACGCGCCCGCACCTGGGCACGTCCGATGTCGGTGAGGGGCGAGTCGTACCTACCCTCGTGCACCATCTCGTCGTCGGCGCGGGAGCGACCGTGTCTCATCAGGGTGATTTGTATGGGGCTGGGCACGTGAGTAGTCTCCTATGCCTAAGGGGATTGAGATCTACGTTGGTAGTCAGCACCTATTTCATATGGTTTTGGTAGCTTACTAAAGTCACCCTCACCCCCGCATCAAGTGCGGGGCAGGCTCTAGCCCTCTCCCACGACGGGCGCTAACAGGGGTAGGTATCTGCCCTCACCCCAGCCCTCTCCCGCGAACGGGAGAGGGGGTCTACGCAACCCGGCCCTGTCACTCTGAGCGGAGCGCAGCGGAGTCGAAGAATCTAGAGTGTCTGTCCTTAGGTAAGGCTGACATAAGGAGTTCTTACGCTGTTTTCGCTCTTGGTCACGATACAAGCACAGCACTGGCTGTCCGGTCTTGCAGTTATGGATTTTAGATTCCTCGCTACGCTTCGGAATGACAGAGAGACGGGGCCGGATCATAGATATGAATCCGTTTTACCTACCCTTGTCAGCCCACGATGGGAGAGGGGATATGTGCCTCTCTATTCGACTGTAATATTCAAATGTGAGCTGCACTGGTTTCTATTCCTTCCGCGCCAGCACTATCAGGGCGAAGTTTACGTCACCGAAATTCTCTCGCATGAATGGGTTGATGAATCCCCCGGGAGTTTCTTTGCCGGGGATATCCAGTACTTTGGAAATGTCGAGGCCCGTATCCGAAACAGCTTGCAGATAATTATCGCGGGTGTGCGGTTCGTTGGGGAGGTGATAGGTCACTTCGTCCTCGACGAACTGCGTCGGGAATCCGGCGGAAATGAAGTCGGGGTGTACGTCGGAAATGAGGAGATGGCCGCCGGGTGCCAGGGCACGATGGAACTCATTGATAGATCCCCTGAGGTCGGGAATGTGGCAGAGAGTCAGGGCACATACGACTAGGTCAAAAGAGGTTGATGGGGTAGACAGGCCACCTTCAATTGGCGAATGTATGAACTGTATCGTAAGTCCCTCATCGCCTGCGGCGCGTTTGGCAATCGAGAGCATTTCCGAATTGGAATCGAGGGCAGTTACATTCCATCCATTTCGCGCCAGCTTGAGAGAGAATCGACCCGTTCCCGCCCCTACGTCGAGCGCGGTCTCACCCTCCAGATTATCGAGTATGGGCAGTGAGTACAGTTCCTCCGCAGCTATGAGGGTGTTCCACTTGGTGTCATAGAATTTGGCCCAGCGCGAGTAACCCTCCGCGACGCTGAGCCTGACCGGTTGCTGTCGTGAGTCCGGCTGGACAGCGCGACTCACTTGGTGGCCTTGATGGAGAAGATCTGCGGGAAGGACTCGTTGCGCTGGGGGAAGCGCCACCAGCCATCGTCGTGTTTGGTCATCGATGGGAAGGCTTTGAAGAAGGAGACCGGAAACTCGTGGAGGTAATTGATGGTGAGGCCTGACTGGGCGAGGGCTGTCACAATCTCGCCGAGACTGTGCTGCCACTCATAGACGGGGCTGGCGATCAAGTCACCTCCGGTATACGTCTGATGGTTGCCTTCGGAGTAGAACTGTTGCTGGAAGTAGTCGTAGGTCGGGCGAATGTCACTCGAAT
>JAPOPA010000019.1 GCA_026713145.1 Chloroflexota bacterium | reverse complement strand
CGAGCGACAAGGGCAGGCAAAGTCCCTTCCCCCTTGACGGGGGAAGGTTAGGATGGGGGTGAAATCCCTTCCGATTGGGTTTTGAGATAGTCACTAAATCGTCCTGACGCTGCCCCGGACGTAGTCGGCGTCATCCGACGCCAGGAACGCGATGACCGCGGCGACGCCGTCAGGAGACGACAGCCCGGCCATTATGTTGTCGTACCTGTCGCGGTCCCCGGTGTTCGTAAGCTGTTCCTCGGTCGCGCCGATCTTCAGGGGTGTATCCAGATTCCCGGGGAGCACGTCGTTGACCCTGATGCCGTGCCTGGACAGGTGGTTGTCCAGCGTCATCGCAAGGCCGTGAGTTCCGCCTTTGCTGGCCCCGTAGGCCACGGACGAGCTTCCGCCGATCACACCGGCGCCCGACGATGTCAGTATGATCACGCCGTCTTGCGCGGGTATCATGTATCTGGCGACGTGCTTTACGACGATGTACGACCCCTTGAGGTTGACTTCGATCACTGGGTCCCAAATGGACTCGTCAACCTGGGTGACCTCCAGCCCGGACCCCTTCAGGATCCCGGCCAGGTGCGCCAGAACGTCGAATCCGCCGCCCAGCCATTCGGCGGCCTCGTCAACGCTGCTGCTGACTTCCCGCTCCTCGGTCACGTCCACGTGCCAGTAGCGCGCGTCGCCTCCGGAGTCGAGAATCGTCCTGAGCGTAGACTCAGCGTCGGAGTCATTGACGTCGAATAGCGCGACACGACCGCCCTCCGACGCGATACGGACTGCGGTGGCGCGGCCTATGCCGGTTGACGCCCCTGTAACGAGAACGCGCTTCCCACTAAGATTCGCCATGATTCTCTCCTGTCGTGTTGTCCCACTCGATACCCGCGAGCGAGGCGTACTTCCGGTACTCGACCACCGCGTCAGCGTAGCGGTCCGAGGGCAGATGCTCGATCAGAACGTGCCCATGAGGACACACACGCTGCATACCCTGGAGGAAAGCGACGTGGTCCAGCATACCCGAGCCGATCTCTGCCTCCTCGAACCGCACCATGAGTTGGTCTATAACCGTGAAGTCCTTGGCGTGCGCGCCGAGCGTGAATTCTCCTGTCAGATCGAAGAACTCGGCAAGAAAATGGGTCGTATCGTAGGCGTCTTCCAGACTGCCGACGAAGTTCACCGGGTCCTGATTGAAGCCCAGCGCCGGTGATCCGACGGCTTTGATGAAGTCCCGCACACGGCGCGCTGAGTAGAGCGGAGATACCGCGCCGCCTTCCACCGCGACCATCACGCCCTCGTCTTCCGCAGCCCGACAGAACTTCCGCGAGGAGTCCACAAGCCTTTCGAATACCTCGTCGCTCCGGTTGCCCGGATGTGGCTGCCATGGTCCATTCGGGTTCAGGCTCCCGGGTCGTAAGTAGGTGTTCGGCGAGCCGAGCCGGGCGGTGAGTCCGCACATGAGCCTCGTGAACTCGATGGCGGCTTCCCGCTCGGTGGGATCGGGGCTCACCAGTCCGCCGCCGTAGGCGCCGTTGGTCTGACCTATCAGGACTCCCGCCTCCTCGAACATCGCCTTCAGCCGAGCGGCGTCCTGCGTTGACATCGAGGTCGGGTCCTGAACGACGATGTTCAGCGCTCCGAACCCCTCGTCTGCAACCTCAGCCAGCAGCTCCGAGGTAATGTTTCGCCAATCTCCGGGGATACGCCCCGCGGCGCCTAGCAGCATAATCTCATCTCCCGCGCCAGCCTCGTCCCACCTGGTTGGTTCTGATAACGAACTCAAACACGCGCGCCTCTTAGTCTGTGTTGACATTTATCGTCATTCCCGCGAAAGCGGGAAT
>JAPOPA010000020.1 GCA_026713145.1 Chloroflexota bacterium | reverse complement strand
TGAGCTTTGACGAGAGAGGGTACTAGATAAATAAAAGAAAAGCGAGGGGACGGACAGAAACGGGGGACGACCCGCCCGCCCCAACCGAGACGGAAAAGCTGACGTACGATCTCGAGGCTCCTGAGGACGGGATCCTCCACACGGTGGCCGACAGCGGCGCGACTGTCCCGGTTGACCAGGTCCTTGGGTATTTCCTCGCTGAGGGTGAGGAGCCTCCAGCAGCGGAGAAGCCTGCCGAACGGCGATCTGCCGCTCGTTCCGAACGGTCGTCTCGTTCAGCGCCGACGCGTCGCGCCGCCGGCTCGGGAGGACCGCCCGTCCGGTCCACGCCCGGAGCGAGAAAAGTTGCCTCAAGCCTCGGAATTGATATAGCTGAGGTGCCGACCAGCGGCGCGAGAATCACAGAGGCGGACGTTCGGGCCTACGCCGAATCGCAGACCGCCACCAAGCTGCCTCCGGGCGTTCCAACGCCATCCTCGTCCGTCGAAATGACGGGTATGAGGAAGGGCATTGCCGACCACATGCGGTCGAGTATCGCCAATACTGCTCAGCTTTCGTTCTTCCTAGAGGTCGATGTCACGGACGTTCAGCAGATGCGCCGCGACGCCTCGAAGGACTCCGACACGACTATCACGCTTGCCCACGCGATCATCAAGGCGTGCGCCGCAGCCATCGGCCGTGTCCCCGCAATCAATAGCATTCTGAGTGAGGGGACGGTGCACCAGTTCGATGAGGTCAACGTGGGATTTGCCGCGGCTCTGGACGAGGGCCTGATCGTGCCGGTCATCCAGGGAGTCGAGCAGAAGAGCATTTCCGAGGTCGCCGTCGAAATGGACGACCTCGCGACGAAGGCCAAGGATGGCACCCTCCTGCCCGATGCCGTTCTGGGCGGGACATTCACCGTCAGCGTTCTCGGCATCGTGGACGGGTTCACCCCCATCCTGAACGCCGGACAGAGCGCCATCCTCGGTGTGGGCCGTTCGGTGCAAAAGCCGGTTGTCAGAAGGAACGAAGTGGTGGTTCGCGAGATGCTCACCCTGAGCCTGACCGTCGACCACCAGACCATCGACGGGGCGGTCGCGGCGGCGTTCATGCGACGGCTCCAGCAGGCCATCGAGAGGCCCGCTTCTCTCTTCAAGTAAGCGACACAGATGCCATCCGACCCCGTGGCCGGCGAGTTCCTGGGAGACTATTTGCCAGTGGACGTCGAGTCTTTTGTGTGGCGCGCGGGCGAGATTGAGTTGACCATTTCCTCCTACGTCACGTGCGATGAGCCGCCACCGGAACTTGTGAGTTCCGTGCGCGCGCTTGTATTCCGCAACGAGTCGATACTCCTCATGCAGAACCTGGACGGCTACCACATTCACCCTGGTGGAAGAGTCGAAGCCGGTGAGACGCACCTAAACACGCTCAGACGGGAGCTGATGGAAGAGGCGAGCGTGAAAATCACCAACGTGCGTCGCCTGGGTTTCATGCACCTGCGCCATGAGACACCGAAACCGCCGAACTATCCCTTTCTGTTCCCTGACTTCTTCTGGCCCATTTTCTTGGCGGAATACGACGGCGACAGCGAAGAGGCACAAGTGCAAGACGACTACGAATTGTCATCTGAGTTCGTGGCCCTTGGCGAACTCGACCGCTCGGCACTCACCTCCGCAGAACTGGCTTACCTTGATTACGCTATCGAAATACGACGGAGGACTCACGCCTAATCATGCTTTCGGTGGTCACCATGCTCCCAGTCGAGCAGACCGAAAAGCCGCCGGTCATATTCGTTCACGGTGCGGGGACGTCCGCTCCGGTGTGGACCTACTGGCAAGCGGCATTTGTTGAGGCGGGGTGGCCGACCTACAACCTCGACCTTCGTGGGCACGGCACGAGCAGCGCGGTAGACCTTACTCGCGTCGGCATCTTCGACTACGTTGATGACGTGAATGCTGTTGCCCAACAGTTGGGTACTCCGCCGGTTTTGGTGGGGTGGAGCATGGGAGGCCATATTG